>JAGWVG010000035.1 GCA_018970965.1 Alphaproteobacteria bacterium
CCTCCATGCGTGTGCCTTTTGCCTCTTGTCCTCTCGTTCTGCTGGATGATGCCCGGCCCATGGGTGCTGATGCGCGGCTGTATCAAAACCCCATTGAGATCCTGACAACGACAGAGCCCGCCGCTGTGCCAGACCTGCTGGCCAAAATTGGCAAGGGCGGACATTGGGCTGGGTTTTTGAGCTATGAAGCTGGGCTTGCCCTCGAACCGAAACTGGCGGCAACGGCCAAAGCTGACGGCCAACCCCTGCTGTGGTTTGCGCGTTTTGATGGGTTTGAGACGATCCAAAAGGATGTTTTGGACGATTGGTTGCCCAATCCTGCAGGCGCTTGGGCCGGGCCTCCACGGCCGCGTTGGACCCAGCAAGACTATGCCGTTGCCTTTGATCAGGTGCAGGCGTTGATTAGGTCTGGCGATATTTATCAGGCCAATCTGACGCTTCGAGCAGATGTGCCTCTCATGGGCGATCCACTGGCGCTTTATGCGGGCCTGAGGCGCCGCGCTGCAGCAGGCTATGGCGCAGTTATCTGGACGGGCGCAGATGTTATTCTTTCGCTCTCTCCAGAGCTGTTCTTTGCGCTGAAGGACGGAAAGATAACCGCCAAGCCCATGAAAGGCACAGCCTTAAGAGGGCATGATGTCGCGTCCGATGTTGCCGCCAAACAGGCCTTGCGCGCGGACCCGAAACAGCGGGCTGAAAATTTGATGATTGTTGATCTGCTGCGCAACGATCTGTCGCGCGTGGCCCAACCAGGCTCGGTTCACGTCCCTGATTTGTTTAAGGTAGAAAGCTACCCCACTGTCCACCAGATGATTTCCACCGTGACAGCGCATTGTCGCGCTGATGCGACCTTTGCGGATGTGGTCCGAGCCATCTTTCCGTGCGGCTCAATTACAGGGGCGCCCAAAATCCGCGCGATGGAAGTGATTAATGCGATCGAAGGCGCGCCGCGTGGCATTTACACGGGCAGCATTGGCCGCGTGGATGCGAATGGCGATGCTGCCTTTAACGTCGCTATCCGCACGCTCCATCTGCCCAAGGGGGCAACGCAGGCCACATTGGGGCTGGGGGGCGGTATTGTTGCTGATAGTCGCGTGGCGGACGAATGGGCCGAATGTCAGGCCAAGGGGCGCTTTGTGGCAGATGATCGGCAATTTGATTTGATCGAAACCATGGCCTTTGATCCCCGAGAGGGCATTGCCCGGTTGGATCTGCATCTGGCCCGTCTGCGGGCAAGTGCCGAGGCTTTTGGCTTTGCCTATGATCGACACGCCGTCCGCAATGAATTGCAGGCAGCGACCTTCCGTCTGCACAGCGCCAAGCGGCTGAGACTTTTGCTCTCGCCCCGGGGAGGCGTTGCGATTGAGGTGGCAGATATGCCGCCTGCACGCACCGGCCCAGTGGATGTGGCGCTGATGCCTTTGCCTGTTGCCAGCCGGGACTTTCGCCTGCGGCACAAGACAACCGACCGCGCCTTTTATGATCACGCGCGTCAGGCCAGCGGGCAGTTTGAAGTGCTGTTTTATGATGATGAGGGCTGCCTGACCGAAGGCAGTTTTACCAACATATTTGTCGCGCGCGCGGGGCGCTTGCTGACGCCGCCTCTGGCCCGCGGATTATTGCCCGGTATTTTGAGGGCTGAGCTGATCGCCCAGGGCCGCGCGGTTGAGGCCGATTTGCGTGCCGAAGATTTGGCGGGTGGCTTTTTCCTCGGCAACAGTTTGCGCGGATTGATGCCGGCACGCTGCGCTTGAGTGCTGCGCTCCAGACCCAAAATGTCGCGCCGCCCAGTTGCCCCGGCACCATCGCTTCCCTATAGGCGCGCCTATCGCAACACTATAACGCCCAAAGGACGCGCCAGCCCATGCGCACCACATCTGCCGCGCTAGACCGTATCCAACCCTCTGCCACCTTGGCGATGACGAGCCGTGTGCTCGATCTGAAAGCCAAAGGCATGAATGTGATTGGCCTTTCGGCAGGCGAGCCGGATTTCGACACGCCGGACTTTGTAAAAGAGGCCGCGATTGAAGCCATCCGCAAGGGCCAGACCAAATATACCAATGTCGATGGCACGGCCGAATTGAAGGCGGCGATCCAAGCGAAGTTCAAGCGCGACAATGGGCTGGACTATAGCCCTGCACAAATTAGCGTGAATGTCGGCGGCAAGCATACTTTGTTCAACGCATTGGTGGCGACCATTGATGCTGGCGATGAAGTCATCATCCCCGCGCCTTATTGGGTAAGCTACCCTGATATTGTTGCCTTCGCAGGCGGCACGCCGGTGTTTATCGAAGCGCCTGCCGCGCAAAATTACAAAATCACCCCTGCGCAATTGGACGCGGCCATCACACCGCGCACGCGCTGGGTGCTGCTCAATTCACCGTCCAACCCCACGGGTGCGGCCTATTCGGCCAATGAGCTGAAGGCTCTGGCTGAGGTGCTGCTGCGTCACCCGCAGGTGATGGTGCTGACGGATGATATGTACGAGCATGTCTGGTATGCCGACACGCCTTTTGCGACCATTTTGCAGGTTTGTCCTGAGCTCTATGATCGCACGCTGACCGTCAATGGCTGTTCCAAAGCCTATTCGATGACAGGCTGGCGCATTGGCTTTGCCGGTGGCCCGCAATGGCTGATTAAGGCCATGGCAAAACTCCAATCGCAGTCGACATCCAACCCTTGCTCGATTGCACAGGCCGCAGCGACGGCGGCACTGAATGGCGATCAATCCTTCCTCAAAGATCGCAATGAACGGTTCCGCGGCCGCCGTGATCTGGTCGTGCGGATGCTCAATGAGATTGACGGCGTGACCTGCCCGACGCCGGAAGGCGCCTTTTACGTTTACCCCGATGTGTCAGGCCTGATGGGCAAGACCACACCGGATGGCAAGGTCATCACCACCGACGAGGCGTTGATCGATTATTTCCTTGATTCGGTGCAAGTGGCTGCGGTGCATGGCGGGGCCTTTGGCCTTTCGCCTGGCTTCCGCATTTCTTACGCCACATCAGAAGAGATTTTGACCGAAGCCTGCACGCGTCTTCAAAAGGCCTGCGCTGCGCTGGTCTAACTGTTGCATTTGCACAACAGCCACGCCTTACCGTTGGGCGAGGGGAAATTTTTTTGTTGTGCAATGCAACAAGACTCGTCAGTCTTGGTCTATCGAGTGGACCACCGCCCCGCGGCATAGCCGTTAGAGAGGCACGGCCACCGATGCAGGCGGAACCCGAAACGAACAGTAAAGGGTTTATCCATGCGCAAGATTCTCCGTCCCGTTCTGGGCCTTGCTTTCCTCGCTTCTGCGGCACCTGCATTTGCCGAAGACACGAAACCATTCACCGTCAACGGCACGACAACGCTGACCAGCGACTATCGCTTCCGCGGCATTTCGCAGACCAACAAGGGCATCGCGCTGCAAGGCAGCATGACTGTTACGCACAGCTCGGGCGCTTATGCCAGCATTTGGGGCTCGTCGATTGACGACTATGTCGCCAATGGTGGCGATGAAGAGCTGGATCTGATTGCAGGCTATAAAACGACGGTGGGCGGCACCACCTTCGATATGGGCGGGCTCTATTATTACTATCCGGGCTCATCCACGGGCGGGAAGAAATATTATTCTGACTTTCTCGAGCTTTACGGCAGCGTCGCGCAAACCTTTGGTCCCGCAACGGCCAAGCTCACAGCCAATTATGCGCCGAAGCAAAAGGCGCTGACGCTCGACAAGGCCAAGCTGGATAATCTTTACGTCAATGTTGCGCTGTCATCGCCCATTCCCAATACGCCGTTCAGCCTCAGCGCCGCAGTTGGCCACACCTTCACCAAGAGCTTCCTCTCGGGCGGGCAACGCTATACCGATTGGTCTTTGGGCGCGAGCTACACCACAGGCCCGGTTACCTTTGGCTTGAGCTATGTTGATACCAGCTATGCCAAGAACGTGCTGCTTGGCCGCGATGGCCGTGACATTGCCAAGGCAGGCTTGGTTGGCTCGGTTGGCGTTGCCTTCTAAGCCAATCTAACAGCTACAAAAAAGGCGAGCCCGGTTGCCCGGTGCTCGCCTTTTTTATGCGCAAAGTGCGCGGCTTATTTTGGCGTTGCGGTTCGAGCGGTTTGCCCATCGCCTTCTGGCGCGGCGAGAATGTCGCGCGTGGTTGCCCCTTTATCGACCACATCGGTCTTGGGGTCGCCCGCGTTAGAGCGAATACCGGGCTGAGCGCGGTTGCCGCCTGCCGCACTAATGGCTGTGCTTTCCGCATTGCTGCGGGGTGCTGGGCCGCCAAACATGGCTTGCAGCGCCTGAGTGGAGCTATCGGCTGCCTGAGCCTGTGGGCTGCCCGCCGCGGGCGGCACCAAGGCAAAATCGGGGGGCACAACCAGAGGCGCAAGCCGCGTCACTTTAAATTCATCGGGTGCATTGCGGTGGCGCAATCCCCCACCGGCACAGCCCGACACCAGGGCCGCCACGGCCGCAACACCCAAAAGCTTACGCATCTTCCGTCTCCGTCTTTGCGGCTTCATCCCGCGCGAACAGCGCATGGACCAGCAGCATCACTACCCCGATGGTAATCGCCGCATCAGCAAGATTGAAGACCAAAAACGGCCTGAACCCACCAATGTGAACATCTATAAAGTCAACCACATGGCCAAAGCGCACGCGGTCTGTGATATTGCCCAGCGCGCCGCCCAGCACAAGGCCCAGCGCGGCGCTGTCCCCGCGGCTACGCTCACGCCGAATCCAATTGGCGACAAACACCGCAATTGCACCCGTCGCCACCACCAACAGCCAGCGCTCCACATCGCGGCCTGCCTGCAACATGCCCAGCGCGATGCCGTAATTTTCAACCCAGGTCAGGTTAAGGATGGGCAGCAAATATATCTGGCCCAGTTGCTTCAGCGCCACGGGGCCGATGATGATGGCCTTGGTCAGCTGGTCTGCCAGAAACAGCAGCACAGCCAAGCCATAGCCCAGGCGGCGTGGCGTTTCAGCCATTGACCACCGCATCACAACGCCCGCACAAATCGCCATCTGCCGCCACTTCGGGCAGATGCCGCCAGCAGCGGCCACATTTCTGATCGTTGGTGCGCGTTGCTGTCACGCCATCCTTCTGCCCAGTTTCAACTGAGCCCACAATGAACAGCTCGGCCAAGGCATCCGCATCAAAGCCCGGAGGGGCATCGCCAATCTGCACCTTGGCTTCAAGGCTCGAGCCAATCACCTTTTCGCGGCGCATGGGTTCAATGGTTTCCGTCACGCTGGCGCGCAGCGCGCGGACCGCATCAAAGCGTTCAGCAATCGCAGCGTCTTCCCAATCCTTGGGCAGATCATGCAGCTCTTCCAAATGCACGCTGTCCTTATTGGGGAAGCGCGTTGTCCAGACTTCTTCGGCCGTGAAGACGATCACCGGGGCTGCATAACGCACCAAAGCTTGGAACAAGATGTCGAGCACAGTGCGATAGGCGCGACGCTTCACGCTGTCGGGCGCGTCGCAATAGAGGCAGTCTTTGCGAATATCGAAGAAGAAGGCCGACAGGTCTTCATTGCAGAACTCAGTCAGCGCACGGACATAGCTATTGAAATCAAAATCCGCGATAGATTGGCGCAGCACGCCATCCAACTGCCACAGACGATGGAGGATGTAGCGCTCTAACTCGGGCATATCGGCGGTCGGCAGGCCCTCAACCGCATAGTCAAAGCCATCGAGCGCCCCCAGCAAATAGCGGAAGGTGTTGCGCAGCTTGCGATATTGGTCGGCCACGCCTTTCAAGATTTCATCGCCAATGCGGTGGTCTTCGGTGAAGTCCACCGAGAGCGCCCAAAGCCGGATGATGTCCGCGCCATAGCTTTCCATGACCTTTAAGGGGTCAATCGTGTTGCCCAAGGATTTGGACATTTTCATGCCCTTTGAATCCATCGTAAAGCCGTGGGTCAGAACGGCTTTATAAGGGGCATGGCCGCGCGTGCCGCACGCTTCCAGCAGCGAAGATTGGAACCAGCCGCGATGCTGGTCGCTGCCTTCGAGATAGAGATCTGCATGCGGGCCGGAATAGCCTTCTGGGCGGAGCAGATCCGGCCAGCGGCCAGATTCCAACACAAAGGCGTGGGTTGAGCCGCTGTCAAACCACACATCAAGAATATCAGTGACGCGCTCAAAATCTTCGAGACGATAGTCTGGCCCCAAATAGTCTTGCGCCCGCGCATCTGACCAAGCATCGACACCACTTTGCGCAATGCCCGCAACAATCCGCGCATTGACGGCAGGGTCATTCAAATATTGGCCGGTCTTGCGATCCACAAACAGCGTGATCGGCACACCCCAGGCGCGCTGGCGGGAGAGCACCCAATCAGGCCGCCCTTCGACCATCGATCCAATCCGGTTGCGGCCCTTTTCGGGCACAAAGCGCGTTTCAGAAATGGCTTTGAGCGCCTTGCCGCGCAAGCCATCGGCCCCCAGATCATCGCGCATCGGCACAAACCATTGCGGCGTGCAGCGGAAGATGACCTTGGCCTTTGACCGCCAGCTATGCGGATAGCTGTGCTTATAATCAGCAGAGGCCGCGACCAGCGCCCCGGCTTCGGCCAGCGCGGCGCAGATGGGGCCATCTGGCGCATTGAACTTGGGGTTGATGACGCTGCCTTCGCCGCCCAGCCACGCCCAATCGGCTTTGTAGCGGCCATCGCCTTCCACCGCGAAAACGGGGTCTAGGCCATTGGCTTTGCAGAGATCAAAATCATCCTCGCCATGGTCAGGGGCCATATGGACAAGGCCCGTGCCGCTATCGGTCGTCACAAAATCACCTGCCAGTAGCGGGCGGGGGCGGGCAAAGAAATCGCCCTTAGTGTGCATCGGGTGGCGGGCAATAGCGCCAGCCAAATCGCTGCCCTTCACTGCGCGCAGTGCTGTTACGTCGACACCCGCCCGCGCCGCGAATGCCGCGCTCAGTTCGGCTGCGATAATGACCTTGCGGTCACCAGCTTGCGCCAGAACATAGGCCACATCTGGCCCGTAAGCGATCGCCTGGTTGACCGGGATCGTCCACGGCGTCGTCGTCCAGATGACGGCATAAGCACCGACCAAATCGGGCGCGTTGGGGGCCTCAACAATCTCAAACGCCACATCAATCTGCGTTGAGACAATATCTTCATATTCAACTTCGGCCTCAGCCAGTGCCGTCTTTTCGACCGGGCTCCACATCACGGGCTTGGCACCACGATAGAGCTGGCCGCTTTCGGCAAATTTCAAAAGCTCGCGCACAATTGTGGCTTCGGCTTGAAAATCCATGGTGAGGTAGGGATTGTCCCAATCGCCATTAATGCCGAGGCGCTTCAACTGTTCGCGCTGGCGATCGACCCAGTTCTTTGCATAAGCGCGGCACTCGGCGCGGAATTCCTCAACCGGCACCTCATCCTTGTTACGCTTTTTCTTGCGATATTCTTCTTCCACCTTCCATTCGATGGGCAGGCCGTGGCAATCCCAGCCGGGCACATAAGGCGCATCTTTGCCCAACAGGCTTTGCGTGCGGACGACCATGTCTTTGAGGATATGGTTGAGCGCATGGCCGATGTGCATATCGCCATTCGCATAAGGCGGGCCATCATGCAGGATGAACTTCTCGCGGCCCTTGCGCGCATCGCGCAGGCGACGATACAGATCAGCCTCTTGCCAGCGCGCCAAAATGCCTGGTTCCTTCTGCGGTAGGCCGGCCTTCATCGGAAAGTCGGTCTTGGGCAGGAAAACAGTGTCGCGATAGTCGCGGGCGTCAGGCGTTGTGGCGTCAGTCATAGCCGGTGCGCCTTACGGGATGCGCGCGGGCAAATAAAGCCTTTGGGCGGATTTCCTTGTCGATGCTTAGGCGCTCAGTCGCGCACGCGCCTCATCACAATCGCGCGCCATTTGCGCCATCAGTGCGTCGAGCGTCTCGAATTTCGCTTCTGCACGAAGGAAGGAAACAAATTCGACAGCAATGTCTTGGCCATAAAGATCGCCGGAAAAGTCAAAGAAATGCGGCTCTAAAAGCTCTTTTGGCGGATCAAATGTCGGGCGAATGCCCAAATTGGCCGCCCCCTTCAACACCCGGCCATCGGCCAGACGCCCGCGCACTGCATAAATGCCATAACGCGGCCGCATATATCCCCCCATATCTACATTGGCGGTGGGGAAGCCCAGCTTGCGACCATTTTTATCGCCATGAATAACCGGGCCTTGCACGGCAAAGGGGCGGGTCAGCAGGCGGGTCGCGGTTTCGCAATCGCCCGCTTGCAGCGCCGCGCGAATCCGGCTGGAAGAAATGGGGCCCTCGGCATCGCACACGGGGCCAATGGCCGTGCTGGTGATGCCTGCTGCCGTACCCAAGGCTTTTAGGCTTTCAATATTGCCGCCCCGACCTTTGCCAAAGGTGAAGTCTTCCCCCGTAACGACGCCCGTCGCGCCCACATGGCCGCCCAGCCAATCGCTGACAAATTCTTCGGCGGTCACATTGGCCAGCCGATCGCCAAAGGAAAAGACGACCATCGCATCGGCACCTGCCTCTGCCAGATAGGCTTGACGTTGATCGAGCGTGGTAAGGCGAAAGGGGGCCGCATCGGGTTTGAAATGGCGCACCGGATGTGGATCAAAGGTGGCGACCAATGCCGGCACGCCGCGCGCGCGGGCCTCGGCCACAGCGGCACCAATGACGGCTTGGTGCCCTGCATGAACGCCATCAAAATTGCCCAGCGCCACCACGCCACCGCGATAGGCGGCGGCGATGGGGCTGTTGCCATCAAGGCGGACAATGGGGGCGTTGCTCATGACGGCGGGCTATATGAAGCGCTTAGCGCGGCGGCAAGACCGACTTCAGGACACGCAGCACATTGCCGCCCATCACCTTGGCAATCTCATCCCGGCTAAAGCCTTCATCCAGCAAAGCCTGTGTTACATGCGCCAAGCCTGCCGTATCAAAAGGCGTGGTTGTCGCGCCATCAAAGTCTGACCCCAAAGCGACATGGTCAATCCCCACCAAATCGCGCACATGGCGCATCGCCTTTGCAATGGCGCGTGGATCGGTGGAACAAATCGCTGCGTCCCAATAGCCAATACCCACCACGCCACCGGTGCGGGCAACGCCCCGAATTTCGGCATCTGTCAAATTGCGGTTGACCTTGCACGTTGCTTGCACGCCGCCATGGCTGGAGACAACGGGTCGTGTCGCAAGGCGAAGGATATCGGCCACCGCAGCATGGCTGCTATGGGCGATATCCACCACCATGCCGCGCGCTTCCATATCGGCCAAAATCTGTTTGCCGAGCGGCGTCAGCCCGCCTTTTTTCTCGCCATGCATCGATCCGGCGACTTCATTATCAAAGAAATGGGCAAATCCCGCCATGCGGAAGCCCGCTTTGTAAAGGACATCCAAATTGGCGCGCTTGCCTTCCAAATTTTGCAGGCCCTCAATTGACAGCAGCGCCCCCACAGGCACGGCCCCGCCCTTGGCGCGGGCGGCGACCAGCGCGTCGAGGTCTGCCGCGCTGCGTATAATTCGCAACTGCCCTTTCGCGGCAGCTTCCGCTCGGCGCAGTTTTTCTGCATGCCAGAGTGAGCGTTCGAGCAGTGATGTCCATGTCCGCACCGGTTGCATCTGGCCAATGGCAAGCGCGGTAATGTTATCCGTATTCGAAGGGTTGGCATCGTAATTTTGACCGCGCGGGGTTTTTGTTACGGATGAAAACACTTGCAGGCCAACATGGCCTTCTTCCAAGCGGGGCAAATCAATATGGCCGCGATCTGCCCGGTCGAGCAGATTGCGTTTCCACATCAAAGTATCGCCATGCAAATCGGCAATAAACAGGCTGTTGTGCAAGGCCTTAGCTTCGGGGCTGACGACCTGTGCAGTGGGCACCAGCTTGTTCATCGATTCTTCTGCCAGCTTTGGCGAGAAAGCAAAAAAGCTGATGATGGCGACGGCCAGAAGCAGGCCCAATCCAGTCAAAATACGACGCATCATCCCCTCCGTTTGAGCGTCACGAAATCATAGCCGGGGCGATCTCCCTCGGCCGGATGTGCTTCGCGCGCCGCCTCAATCCAATCCGCCCCAAAGGCTTCCAAAACCGTGTCACCCTTTGGGCTTAAATGGACTTCGGTCACCTCAATCCGATCTGCGCGTGGCAAGAACAGCCGGTAAATTTCAGCTCCACCGATAATCGACACATGTGGCGCATTCGCCATGCGCATCGCATCTTCAACGCTGGCCGCGACTTCCGCGCCTTCATCCGCCCAATCCGTATTGCGCGTCAGCACAATATGGCGTCGGTCGGGCAATAAACCGGGCAGGCTATCAAAGGTTTTGCGGCCCATGATCATCGGCGCGCCAAGGGTCAGTTGTTTGAAGCGGCGTAGGTCGGCCGGCAAATGCCACGGCAATTTGCCATCCACGCCAATTACGCCGTTATCGGCGCGCGCGACGATGAGGACGACCTCGGGGTGGTTCATACGGCCACCGGCGCAGAAATATGGGGATGCGCCTCATAGCCTTCGATCACGAAATCCTCATAGGTATAGCCATCAATCTGATCAGGCTTGCGGAGGATCTTGAGCCGCGGCAGCGGCTTGGGCTCACGCGCCAATTGCGTCTTCGCTTGCTCCAGATGGTTCAGGTACAAATGGCAGTCACCCCCCGTCCAGATAAACTCTCCCGGCTCCAGCCCGGCTTGTTGTGCCAACATATGGGTGAGAAGGGCATATGACGCGATGTTGAACGGCACGCCCAAAAACACATCGGCGCTGCGCTGATAAAGCTGCAGCGATAATTTGCCGTTGCCGACCCAAGTTTGGAACAAACAATGGCATGGTGCGAGCGCCATTTGGCCAATTTCGCCAGGGTTCCAGGCACTGATAATCTGGCGGCGTGAGGCCGGGTTGGTCTTTAGCTGCTGCACCAAGTC
>JAGWVG010000310.1 GCA_018970965.1 Alphaproteobacteria bacterium
ATTCAAAGCCCTGCGCCTTGCCCGCCACCCCTTCAAACCCGCCTTGATCCGCGATGAACCCCAAAAGGCCAAGCTGAAAGGCAAAACCCTCTGCCACTTGCTTTTGGCTGGGTGCTTTGCCGGTTTTATAATCAATGATTGTCAGGCCCTCTGCCCCCTGATCAATTCGGTCGACCCGGCCATAAATTTCTATGCCGTCGCAATGCACGGCGCCATCTGCTTCACTGGCCACTGGCAAACGGCCTTTGGCACGATTGGTCGCCACCTGCGCTTCAATCCAATCACAGGCCTCAATCAACCGCGGCAACCAAAGCGTGCGGATAACGGGATGCACAGCCGCGCCATCAAGCGCATGGCGCATCCGTTCCACCAGCGCCCCGGCAGCATAACCATCCTGCTTGGCCCAACCTTCAAGCACAGCGTGGATCAAAGTGCCCTTCCAAGCTGGCCCAGGCTCTGCATCAACATTTTCCAGCTTCGCAAGCTTCAGGATCGCACGTGCGTAAAAGCTATAAGGGTCTGCCGCGAGCCGATCGACTTCGGTCACGGAAATGCGCTTGGGCCGTGCCTCGGCAGGCGGGCATGGCGCGGGGGATGCGGCGCGCTGCGGCGGCAGGGTGCTGGCATCGAGCGCGCGGGCCAGCAAATCATAGCGCACAGATGGTGCGGGCAAATGCCCCACCATCGTTTCCAAGCGCAGCCAAAAGCGCGAGGCGTTACTGGGGCCACTGACATCCCGGCGCGCGCGCGTCAGCAGAACATGCGGCGCGCCCAACGCCCCCGCCAGATCATGCGCGGAAAGACCAATGCGCCGCTCCAAACTTGGTAAGCCCAAGGCGCGCCGCACGGGCGGCGCCAACCACGGATCAGGCGTCGGCAAGGCAGGCCATGTGCCCTCGTTTAAGCCCGCCAAAATCATCACATCCGCCGCTTGCAGCTTCGCCTCAAGCAACCCCCAGATAAACACGCGCGGATGCCCGCCGCGCACGGGGCGACAACTGACTGATCGCAGCAGATCGCGCAGCATGGCCGGCAGATCAACAGCCTCAAAAGCGGCAGGGCCTTCGGGTGCAAATGCCTGAAGTTTCGCAAATAAATCGGCCAAGCTCCGCCCTGCCTCGCCCGACCAGATGGCATCGCAAGCCAGCGCCTCAAGCCCTTTTCGCAGCACCTCCAGCAGATCCGCAAGGCTGCCCCCGGCCTCAAAGCCCTGCTCTACCGCGGTCAATAAAGTGACAGCATTTTGCCACCAGTCGAGCGCTGCCTGCCGCCGGCGCGCCGTGCGGGCATCGCCCGTGGCCAAAAAGCCCGTTATCCCCGCCAAGCCCGATGCCGGGCGCGGCCCACGCAAGGCCAAATCCAGCGCGCGCACGCCATCCAGCCATGCCAGCCGTGTTTCGCCGGCCTGCACCAAAGGATGTTTCAGCAAGCCCAGCAATGGCACGGGCGCAAAGCCCTCTGCTGCAGCCGTTGCCAAATCCAGCAGCAACATGCCCGGCGCTGTCGCCGATAAGGGCTTGCCCGCGGAATCATCCGCATCAATGCCCCAGCGTTTGAGATGCGCACTAACACGCTGGGCAAGCCCGCGATCCGGCGTCACCAGCGCAGCCGTGCCTGGTTTTTCCAAGGCTTCCCGAATGGCCAGCGCGATCGCCTGTGCCTCATCAGCCGGGGTCGCCACCTCAATCGCGTAAACGCCCGAGAGCCGCTTTTCCGATGCTGCAAGCCCCACCCATTTGTCGGTAAAACGCGCTGGGGCAAGCGCGTTGGATATGGTGCGCGATCGGTCAGGCGCCGCCGCCACATCGCTGCCATACCGCCACAGCCTGACCTCGCCTCGGCCAACACCCATCCGATCCAGCATTTGAAACAGATGAAATTGCGGGTGCGATTCAATCGCCCCGTGCCCGTCAGCACCCCCAATGGCGGCCCATTCATTATCGGGCATATGCTGATCCAGCCCCGCCAAAACAACCTGCCCATTGGCAAGGCGCGCAACCGTGCGCAGCACACGCGCCACTGCAGGCGCGCCCGTGCTGATCCCAGCAGCAATAACAAAGCCCGGCGCGCCTTCCCGGCCCCACCGCTCGGCCACGCGCGTCAGCAGGGCATTGCGTCGCGCTGC
>JAGWVG010000311.1 GCA_018970965.1 Alphaproteobacteria bacterium
CACGCGGGTGTTGGTTGGCGAGCGCGATGGCTTCCCAAATATCAACGCCCAGCTGATCAGCCGCCATCGACAGTTCATTGGCAAACGCAATGTTCACATCCCGAAAGCTGTTTTCAGCAAGTTTCACAAATTCCGCGGTGCGCGCATTCGTTAAAGTGCAGGGACCCTCCACAAATTTGCGATAAACTTGGGCCGCCGCCTCTGCACATGCTGGGGTGATGCCCCCAATGCAACGTGGGTTTCCAGCCAGCTCTATCATCGCGTGTCCAGGCAAGATGCGTTCAGGGCAATATGCTAGCGCGAGATCTGCTATCTCCCCTTCCGCATAGGGCAACCGAAGATCGGGGCGGAGCTGGCCAATCTTGTCGCGGATCATCTCGGTTGTGCCCACGGGGCATGTCGATTCCAGTATCAGCACTGCGCCACGGGTCAAATGGGGGGCGATGGCCTCAACTGACGCGATCACCGCCCGCAGATCGGGCTGGTTCTCTGGGCCCAAGGGCGTCGGCACGGCAATGACGTAAACAGCGGCCACGACAGGCTGATCCGATGCGCGAAACCGCCCGGTCTCCAGCGCACGCACAAGCGCCTGTTGCACCCCCGGTTCGGCGTAAGGGGCATGGCCCGCGTTGAGCGTGGCGACGCGCTGCCGATCACAATCAACGCCCAAAACATTTTGTCCGGCTTCAGCAAGGGCGAGTGCGGTCGGCAAACCAATATAACCAAGACCGATGATGACGATTATTGGGTTATCCATAAACGGCATCTGCCAGAATTTGCGCGATGCGCGGCGCGGCCTTGCCGTCGCCATAGGGCGTGTGTGCTTGCGCCATCTGTGCATAATGGCCCGGATCATCAAGCAGGCGATCAACTTCTGCGGCAATGCGCCTCGCATCGGCCCCCACAAGGCGCGCCGTACCGTATGTGACTGCTTCAAGCCGCTCCGTCGCTTCACGGAGCACCAGCACGGGCTTTCCCAAGGCAGGCGCTTCTTCTTGCAGGCCCCCGCTATCAGTCAGCACCAGCGACGCACGATCAAGCAATGCACCACAGCTGGGATAATCAAGCGGTTCCAGCAAAGCGACATTGGATAAATGTGCCAGCGCCGCGCGCATAACGCGGCGAATAGTGGGATTGGGATGGAGCGGATAGACCAGCGCGACGTCTGGACGCTGCGCCACAGCGGCTAGGCCTGCAGCAATCTCAGCCAATGCGGACCCCTGATTTTCGCGGCGGTGGATGGTGACGGCAATCAGCCGCTGGCCCGCGAACCGATCTAAAACCTTGTCCAACGCAGCAACAAGCCGGGGCTCGGCAAGCACCCGCGCCCGCATGGCAAACAGAGCATCAATCCCACTATTGCCTGTTACATAGATGGCATCCGCTGGCACATTTTCCGCCCGCAAGGCCGATGCCGCGGAGTGTGTGGGCGCAAAATGATAATGCGCAATGGCGGCCAACATTTTGCGGATCGCTTCTTCAGGCGCGGGATGGCGCAAATTGCCGCTGCGCAAACCCGCTTCCACATGCGCCAGCGCAATGCCCCGAAAATGCCCGCTAAGCCCAGCTGCCAGCGCGGATAAGGTATCGCCCTGCACCACAATGCAATCTGGATGCACCGCATCCATCACGCGGCCCAAGCGCGGGACCAGCCTTGCCAAAAGCGCGTCTAGCGATTGACCCGGCTGAAGCGCCGCCAGATCATAATCAGGCGCAATGTCTGCTAGCCGGAGGATCTGATGCACCATTGCCCCATGCTGGCCCGTGGCACAAACACGCACCTGCACCCCAGACTGCGCGCGCAGGGCGTGGATAACAGGAAATAGTTTAATCGCCTCCGGCCGCGTTCCCAGAACGACGAGGAGGGTTTTTTGCGCTGGTGCCGCTCTGCTCATCAAGCGGGCTTAACGCGACAGCGGTTAAGCCTAGGTCAACATGCAGAGCGCACCAAAAGAGTTAAGCCTGAAAGGGCAAATCCAACGCTTCTGCAACGGCGCGATGCCGAATGGCGCCGCCCGCCACATTGAGGCCAGCAGCCAGATGTGTATCCAGCGCCATCGCGCGTTCTGCCCCCAAATTCGCAATCTTGAGCACGAAAGGCAGCGTCGCATTGTTA
>JAGWVG010000312.1 GCA_018970965.1 Alphaproteobacteria bacterium
GTCAGCTCTTTGAGTGTGTTGGTCAGGGCATGCCAGGGGTCATTTTCCCAATCGAGGTTTTCTGCCGCGGATATGGCTTGCGCCACATAGTCTTTATCCTCGGCTGCAAGTGTTGCCGAGACATCGCCCGTCGCAACGGACCACCAGCTTTCGGCATCGGCCAGCTTTTCAATATTGGGCCGAATGGCCGTCCAACCCGCCTCATCCATGCCGCTGGGCAATCGGTTTGATACAGCTGCAAAATCTGTCTGGTGCAAAATCTTGGCGTTCAACTGGGCCAACTCAGCTTCATCAAAGCGTGCTGGTGCGCGGCCAAAATGGCCAAAATCAATACCAGCAATAAGCGGCGCGGTTTCGGTCACAGGTTCGACCGGCTGGCTGGTGCCGAGCCGGGCGAGCAATGCGAGGATGGCCATTGGCTCGATCCCTTGATCGCGCAACTCTGCCATGCCCAAAGAGCCAAGTCGTTTGGACAATTTGCCTTCGCTGCCCGTCAGCAGCGCCTCATGCGCAAATTGCGGTGCAGGTGCGCCAAGTGCGGCAAACATCTGAATTTGGGTGGCCGTGTTGGTCACATGGTCTTCACCGCGCACCACATGCGTGACGCCCATATCGACATCGTCAATGGCGGACGGCAACATGTAAAGCCAACTGCCATCCGCACGGCGGATAACTGGGTCTGACAGCAATTTGGGGTCAAATTGCTGATCGCCACGGATCATATCCGTCCAGCGAATGGGTGTGTCGTGATCGAGCTTGAAGCGCCAATGCGGGGTGCGGCCTTCGGGCACTGGGGCCTCTGGGTCTTTACGCTCATAGACGGGCGGCAGGCCGCGACCGAGCAAAACCTTGCGCCGCAATTCCAGCTCTTCGGGGGTCTCATAACAGGCGTAAACGCGGCCCTTGGCCTTCAATTCTTCAAAGCGCGCCTCGTACAGCGCAAAGCGCGCGGATTGGCGGGCCAAGCCATCCCAGTTCAACCCCAACCAGCGCAGATCGGCTTGTAACCCGTCGACATATTCTTCGCGGGAGCGTTCGAGATCCGTGTCGTCGATACGCAGCAAAAATTGCCCGCCATGCTTTTTGGCCCAAAGCCAATTGTGAAGCGCGGTGCGGACATTGCCAATATGCAGATGGCCCGTAGGCGAGGGGGCGAAGCGGGTAATAATGGTCATGAAAGTTCAGGCCGTTCTAAAGGCATTGGTGATGGGATAGCGGCGATCGCGGCCAAAGTTACGCTTGCCCAGCTTAACACCAGGCGGCGCTTGGCGACGCTTATATTCGGCCAAATTCAAAAGCCGTTCGATGCGGGCGACAACGGCCCGGTCAAAGCCACGCGCGGCGATTTCATCCACTGAGGCTTCTTCCTCTACCAAGGCAGCAAGAATGGCATCGAGGATGGGATAATCGGGCAGCGAATCTGAATCTTTTTGATCGGGCCGCAACTCTGCACTGGGCGGTTTGGTGATGATGCGTTCGGGCATCACCGGGCCATCTGGCCCGAGGCCCAGCCTTGGCTTGTGCGCATTGCGCCAGCGGGCCAGTGCAAAGACCGTCATTTTATACGCGTCTTTAATCGGGTTATAACCGCCCGCCATATCGCCGTAGATGGTGGCATAGCCGACGGACATTTCACTCTTATTGCCGGTCGTCATCAGCATGTGACCGAATTTGTTTGAGAGTGCCATGAGCGTGACACCGCGGATGCGGGATTGCAGATTTTCCTCGGTAATATCCACAGGCTTATCCGCAAATAAATCCCCAAGCATCGCGCCATAGGCGTCCACAGCCGGGGCAATGGGTACAGTATCAATCCGGCAGCCCAGCATGTGCGCGGCTTGGCTTGCGTCTTCCAGACTTTCACTGCTGGTATATTGGCTGGGCAGCATCACACACCATACTCGGTCAGCCCCCAGCGCATCGACGGCAATCGCGGCGCAAATCGCGCTATCAATGCCGCCAGACATCCCCAGCACAACACCGGGAAACCCATTGCTGTTTACATAATCGCGCAGGCCCAGCATCATCGCGTGCCACACATCGCCCGGATTGGCTTCTAACGGGGTGATCTGACCGGGCAGACAGTGCCAGCCTGCCGACC
>JAGWVG010000313.1 GCA_018970965.1 Alphaproteobacteria bacterium
GCAAGGGCCGCCCCTTCCAATTCAGCTACGGCGCGGATCAGCTGCCAATCGGGCTCAAATTGGGCCTTGGTGCGCGTCGAACCCTTGAACAAGGCCGCCAGAAACAAAATTGCCGAAAGCCCCAGCCCCGCTGCCAGTCCAGCAGCCAGCCCCAAATTGCCAAGCGCCCAAAATATGAGGCCCGCGGATAAAGCTGCCGCCGCACCTATCAACAGGGCCAACCGAGCTTCTGATTGTCGTGCGACACGCGCCAACATGAACACCCATCCTGAAATTACGCACAGGCCGAAAAATCAGGGTTAGCGTCTCACGCAAATGCCCTGTTGGTCAAGTTGCAGATTGGCGAGATTTTCCACGGCGCTGCCAGCGCCGAATAAGCCAAATCCGCCAAATAATGCTCGCAAGAATATAGCCCAGCAAAGCACTGGCGACCGAAATGACAAACAAACCCCATAACAAGGCGGGCGCCGCGCTGGAAAGCAGCCACCCCAGCCAGTCTCCAAATCCGGCACCACGGGCCATCAAGGATTCGAATTGCGAAATATCAGCGCCAATGTGCAGCGTGGCATTCCCAATATACAATGCTGCGGCCAGCAAGAGCGGCGTTGTGAGCGGGTTGCTCAGAAACGTCATTGCGGCCGCAATCGGCACATTGGCCCGAAAGGGCAATGCCAGCAGCGCCGCACCCGCAATTTGCAGGCCAGGAATAAGCAAAAAAATGCCGACCAATAGTCCTAAAGCGACGCCGCGAGGCACCGAGCGACGGGTGAACCGCCATAAAGCGGGATGAAAAACGCGCTGTGCAAATGGACGCAGAAACCGGCTCTTCTCAAAGCTCTCCCGGGCTGGGGCCTGTGCGCGGATCCAGTCCGAGAACCCACTCATCCCCGGTCCTTCAATATGCGTGCGGCTTCACGCTTCCAATCGCGCTCTTTAATTGTGTCGCGCTTATCGTGCGCCTTTTTGCCCTTCGCCAATGCCAGCTCCACTTTGGCGCGGCCGCGTCCGTTGAAATAAACAGACAATGGCACCAGGGTCATTCCCTCACGCGCAACGGCACCATGAAGTTTCTTTATTTCACGTTCATGAAGCAAAAGTTTACGTGGCCTCTTGGGCTCGTGGTTAAACCTGTTGCCATGACTAAATTCAGGGATGTTGGCATTGACCAGCCAAACCTCGCCATTTGTCACTTCGGCATAGCTCTCGCCGATAGAGCCTTCACCGAAACGCAGCGATTTAACTTCCGTTCCGGTCAGCGCGATCCCGGCCTCATACGTATCTTCAATATGGTAATCGAAGCGCGCCCGTCGATTTTCTGCGACAGACTTTACTTTATCAAATGTGTTGGGCCGCGGACGCGCCATTAGATCAAGCCAGCATGGGCAAGGCCCGCATCAACCGATGCGCGCGACCCTGCAGACGCTGCAACCAGCGGCAAACGCAATTCGTCCGGAAAACCAGACAGCACCCGCGTCAGCGCATATTTAACAGGCGCGGGCGATGCATCAGTGAACAACGCTGTGTGGAGCCGATGCAGCCGATCATTCAGCACGCGTGCCGTTGCATAATCTTCTGCCAAACAGGCGGCCTGCAGTTCTGCACACAGCTTTGGCGCAACATTTGCCGTCACTGAGATGCACCCAATGCCGCCTGCGGCGTTGAAGGCGACTGCCATATCGTCATTACCCGAAAGCTGGCAAAACTCGGTTCCACAGCCCAAACGATGCTCTGCCACACGCGCCAGATTGCCGCTGGCATCCTTAATCCCAACAATTGTGGGGATCTGCGACAAACGGGCGACTGTTTCAGGCAGCAAGTCTGTAACCGTGCGACCGGGGACATTGTACAAAATAATCGGAAGATCACATTTATCCGCCAAATGCGCATAATGGGCATAGATGCCGTCTTGATTGGGGCGGTTGTAATAAGGTGCAACAACAAGGGCGGCCGCCGCCCCTTCGGCTTTAGCAAAAGCCATATGGCGAACGGCCGTCGCGGTATCATTTGACCCACAGCCCGCGATAATCGGCACGCGCCCATCCGCCTCAGCGACGCATAAGCTGATGACGCGATAATGCTCCTCGTAAGACAAGGTCGCACT
>JAGWVG010000314.1 GCA_018970965.1 Alphaproteobacteria bacterium
GGCTAGAACGGCGTCGATCGCCTTCCGCTGCCCTGCTGAAACAGCGCGCGCCAGGCGATAAACCTGCTTGCGGTCTGGCGGCAGCGGCGCCTCGCGCATGTAATAGACGTCGATCAACCGGCGGTAAGCCAGATCCTCGTCCCATGACAAGTGCATGGTGGCCGATGAATAGTCGCCGATGTGGAATGCATAGAAGTTCATTTCGTCTTTTCCTTCGCGCGCGCCACCAGCGCCCGCTCTTCGTCATTGGTCGGCGGAAACTTGCCGGCGATGAGCCCCTGCTCCCGCATCCAGCGGCACCAGAGCTTGTGCGCTGCGAAATAGTCGAGGACCTGCCAGGGGATGGTCATGCTGCTTCCATCCCGAAATCAAACGTGGGAGCGTGTTCAATGCCCTGCATATTCTTGACGGCCTGCCGCCAGTAGCTTTCCTTCAACTCAGTGCCGATGAACTTGCGGCCAAGCTTCAAGGCCGTGTAGCCTTCGCTGCCAATGCCCAAGAATGGGGAAAGCACCACATCGCCGGGATTGCTCCACATGATGATGGCTCGCTCAATCAGATCAAGCTGCAAAGGGCAAAGATGCTTCTCGTCCTTGTTTTCCTTCGCCATGCGAACATTCAGCGTGTTGGTCTGCTGAATATCCATCCAGACAGGCGAAGCCCACTGTTGCCACTGGCTTACCGGGAAATCCTCTGGCTTGTGTCCAATAGGGTTTTCGTTTTCGCCTGGGGCTTTGAAAACCAGCAAATAATCAGGCATTCCGGTGCGGGATTTGGCGCTATCCTTCTGCAGCTGCTTGTAAAGCAGGCCAAGGGCCTTGGTGCGGGTCATTTCGACAACTGGATCTTTCCAGATCGTCACGCGGCTGTGGAGCGTGAATCCATGGCGCTCATGAGCGCGGATGATGTCGCCGCTGAAATCCTTAATGCCAAGCTTGCCATCCTTCCACTTGCGGAAAGGCAGATCGGAACAATGAACGGCACTCAGTCGCCCCGGCTGGGTGACGCGGGCCATCTGCTCTATCAGGAACTCATAGTGATCAAAAAACTCCCCATCGTTGGATGAGTTTCCCATATCGGCTTCGCTGTCCGAGTAGATGAACAGATCGCCAAACGGAGGCGAATAGATTGAGAATCCAACGCTCCTGTCAGGAAGTTGGCGCACAACGTCAACGCAATCGCCATGAAAGGCCGAAAAGTTGACGCCAGTGACTTGGTTCAGGCAACGGACTTGAGCCACGATGGAATTTCCCCTCTGTGAGTTGGATTGTAAGAAACTTTCTTGACTGCCCCGCGATGCACGGCGCGGCGCATGGCCTGCACCATTGAGGCTTTCATTGAGGCATGGTCATCGGCCTTGCGGTCAATGACGCGGCCAATCTGATCTTCACCCTCGGCCACGATGATATGGACGTTGACGGGCTTCTTTTGCCCGAAGCGCCATGAACGGCGCACCGCCTGATACCAAAGCTCATAGGAGAACGATCTCCCCACAAACACCATATCGGCGCAGTGCTGCCAGTTCAGGCCGTAGCCAGCGATGCCAGGCTTGGTGATGATCTGGCGCACTTGACCAAGGGAAAAAGCCTCAAGGGCCTGTTCCTTCTTTTCAATGGGCATTGAGCCGCGAACCTCAACAGCATCGCGGAAAATCGCCTTCAGCGCATCGGCCTCATAATCGGTGTCGCACCACAAGATCATGGGCGATTTGCCATCATCAAGCGCAGCGCAAGCCTCGGCGCGGGCCTGTGATGTTTGGCGCTTCACATCGTGCAGATTGGTGGCGCTCAATTCCTGAACGAATAGCGCCCCATCCATCGGCTTCACATCGCCCGTTGTGCGGTGACGGATCACCTTCAATTCTGGCAACTGATACCGAGATGCATCAAAGCCAAGATCGGCCGGCGATTGCGCCATCCTCGACCAAGATGCCATCCAATCCCAGAAATCCTGTTCAGCGTGGCCCTTCAAGCGCCACTGCTGCGAAGCCTCGGCGGTGTCATTGATGAACCAGCGCATGAGCATTTCATTGGCCGGCATGACACCCAAGAAGGCCGATTGATTACCCAGCTCCATGTGATCGTTTGGCGCAGG
>JAGWVG010000315.1 GCA_018970965.1 Alphaproteobacteria bacterium
GGTGGATGATAGTCTCGCGCCCAAGGGCCAGCATGTCGCGTCGCTCTTCTGCCAGCAATTTGCGCCGGAACTGCCCGATGGGCGCGATTGGGATGTGGAAGAAGGCAAGGCCGCCGATACGATTATCGATACAGTTGAGGCCTATGCCCCCGGTTTCCGCGCCTCAATCTTGGGGACACAAATTCTTTCGCCCAAAGGGTTAGAGCGCAAATTTGGTCTGGCCGGCGGAGATATTATGCACGGCAATATGTCGCTTGATCAGCTGTGGTCGGCGCGGCCGGTTTTGGGCAATGGCGCCTATCGTGGGCCAATTAAGGGCCTTTATATGTGTGGCGCAGGCACACATCCGGGCGGCGGCGTGACGGGCGCGCCGGGCCATAATTGCGCGCGCGAAGTGTTGGCGGATAACAGCTTTATCGGGCGTTTGCTGCGTCGGGCTTAAACGCGTTCAAGCCGCCAGCGTTTGTTGGACAAGCTGGGTGAGTGTTGCAGCCGTAAATGGCTTGGCCAGCAAGGGATGGTCGCCCAAGGCCGTGCGCGGTGTATCACCAATGCTGCCGCTGATATAAATCACGCGCAGGTGAGGGCGCTGGATCTGCGCTTGGGCGACAAAATCAGGCCCTGTCAGGCGCGGCATCATCACATCAGTGACGACCAGCTGAAGGTCGGGTTCGCGTGCGCAGATATTGAGCGCCTCTTTGCCATCACAGGCCGTAATGACTTGATGGCCCAGCGCCGATAACGCACCCGCAACCGCATCGCGGACACGGGCGTCGTCATCGACGACCAAAATCATCCGCCGATGATGCCAGTCGCCCGGCCCGCCGCTTCGAACCGCTTGAGGATATCTTCCACTTGATCGGCCGAATGTTCAGCGCAGAGCGAGCAGCGCAGCAATGTCATCCCCGCAGGTGTGGCAGGTGGCCGCGCGAGGTTCACATAAAGGCCGTTATTGAGCAGCGCTTCCCACATTGCAGCACCGCGCTCGAGATCAGGCATGATCACAGCGATAATCGCGCTTTGCGGGGTTTGCGTGCCCAGCTCAAAGCCAAGTGCCTTAAGCCCGGCGTGGAGGCGGCGTGAATTTTCCCAAAGATGCGCACGCTTATTGCCCGCATGCATCAGCTTACGGATCGAGGTTGCTGCCGTTGCCACAACACTGGGCGGCAGCGATGCGGTAAACACATAAGGCCGGCAGACGAGGCGCATAATCTCAAATTTCGGGTGGTTCGAAACGCAGAAGCCGCCAACTGTACCGACGCTTTTTGAGAATGTGCCAATGACGAAATCAACGTCATCCAACACGCCTTGTTCTTCGGCAACGCCGCGACCATTGGGCCCGATAAAGCCCATCGAATGTGCTTCATCAACCAGCACCATCGCGCCATGCGCTTTGGCAACAGCAATCATCTCTTTGAGCGGCGCGATATCGCCCAGCATCGAATAGACGCCTTCGAGAACGACAAGCTTGCCCGCCTCTTCCGGCAGCCGCTTCAACCGCTTTTCCAGCGCCTCAATGTCATTATGCTTGAACGGGACAACTTCGGCATCGCCCATTTTGCAGCCGTCCCAAATCGAGGCATGGCTATCAATATCAAGGATGATGTAATCGCCCTTGCCCGCAATGGTCGAAATGATCCCCAGATTGGCCTGATAGCCTGTCGAAAAGACCATCGCATGGTCCATCGCGTAAAAGTCTTTCAGCGCTTCTTCGACCAGCTTATGGCCCTGATAGGTGCCATTGAGCACGCGGCTGCCTGTGGTGCCAGCGCCAAACCGGTCGAGCGCGTCTTTGCCCGCATCAATCACATCGGGATCAAAGGTCATGCCCATATAATTATAGGTGCCGAGCAAAATCGTCTCGCGGCCATTGCACATGGCAACCGTTGGCGATTTGACTTCTTCCATCACCAGCGAAAAGGGGTCGCGCACGCCTGTTGCAAGCAAGCCTTCGCGCTGTTGGATCAGCGGGTCAAATTTCGAAAACAGATCAGTCATCGGTCCGTCTCTTTTGGCGATGGTCAGGCGAGCAGATGGCTCAGCCCTTCAGCTTGATCACGGCATCCACAAGCTGGCCAACATTTTCAATTTCG
>JAGWVG010000316.1 GCA_018970965.1 Alphaproteobacteria bacterium
GGAAGACGACGCTGGCTGGCCACCAATTGCGTGAAGCGCCGATAGGTGCTGTCCACGCCGGATTGGATGAGCGCGTCAGTCACTGCATTTGTTCCGCGCAATATATCAGGTTGGCCTGATAGCGGGGTTGTCCCAATGCCATCTGCGGTAACGCCCCATTTGGCGAGTGTTTTTTCAAATGTGGGGACAATGCCAAATACGCCAATCGACCCGGTGATTGTCGCAGGCTCGGCAAAAATGCGGTCGCCTGCCGCCGCAATCCAATAGCCGCCCGAAGCAGCAACATTCCCCATTGAAACGATAACCGGCAGTTTCGCCTGTTTTGCGACAAGCAGGGATTGGCGGATTTTTTCCGACGCCAATGCCGAACCACCGGGGGAATCAACCCGCACCACCAGCGCCTTTAAATTCTTCTGGGCCACGGCATCCAAAATGATGCGCGAGATAGTGTCTCCGCCAGAGGTGCCGGCGGGGGCTTCGCCATCCACAATATCGCCAGCAATGGTAATCACGCCAATGTCGCGGCCACTCGGCACAGGATGGGCCGCCAGATAATCGGCATAGTCCGTACCTTTAAAGCTATCGGCAGCGCCCGACCCATCACGCCCAGCCAGCTCTGCCACACGCTGGGACCAGCCAATTTCATCGCCCAATTTATCGACGAGGCCTGCCTGTAAGGCGGCCTGCGCCGGAGATTGGCGCGCAATGGCACCCGCCGGATTTTGCACATAGCCGGCCAATTGCGCTTTGGGGCGCGCTGCCCGCACATCGGCGAGCCATGCCGAAAACAGCGATTGTGCCAAGGCTTGATCTGCCTGTTTCGCCTCGGGAGATTGGTCAGCGCGGATATAAGGCTCAACAAAACTTTTGAATTTGCCGACCCGATAGACATGCACATTCACGCCCAGCTTATCAATTAAGCCTTTAAAATACGGGCGGCTTCCACCTGGCCCTGCAATGAAGGCGAGGCCCATTGGATCAAGCCAGACTTCGCTTGCATGCGCGGCCAGAAAATAACTGTCGTCAGAATAGCCTGTAGCATAGGCGATGACGGGCTTGCCGGATTTGCGAAAGGCGTCGAGCGCATTGCCCACGCGCTGCAAGCTCACTTGGCCGCCACCTGCAAACCCATCTAAATCGAGCGCAATCAGCTTGATGCGATCATCCGTGGCAGCAGTGTTCAGCACATGCACCACATCGCGCACACTGTACTGGTGGATCTGCGGGCCAGAGTTGAGCAATAATTCTTGCGGGCTGGCACGTTCTGGCTGTTCGGCAATTGTGCCATCCAGCGCCAGATATAACGCGCCATTTTCGACCTTTGCGGCGTTGGGTGTGGCCGAGAGGACGCTGTAGAGAAGTCCAAAAAACAGCAGCATCGCCATAAGGACGAGCGCGTCCTTGATGCCGACAAGCAAGCGCCAGACTTTTGCCAAAAATGACATGCAACCTCCCAACGTCCTTCTGCACTAGGGCTAGCGGGTGCGCTGCCCGCTGTAAATCGGACTTTGGGGAAGCTTAACGTTTCTTCGTTAAAGCATCCTGATGGCAAGTGCGCGCGACAAAATGAACAGCGATACGGGGCATCGTCTTCCATCTGCCGTGACTCATGGCGCAGGAGTGGCAGGCCTTTTCGGTTTGATCCTATGGCTGCTTCTGGCGCGGCGAAATGCATGGAGCGGGCCAGATTTCGCGCTGGTTGCCGTTGTTGCCTGTGCGCTTCCCACAGTTATCTGGTCGATTTGGCGAGACAAAGTGCATTTGAAGCCTTCGACGGGCCTGAATTGGCAGCGCCGGCCCAATGTCGACCCGCTCTTGCCGCTGGTTGCCACAAAGCTTTTGGGGTTGTGGTTCAGTTGGGCGCTTATTGCTGCGGCATATTGCCTTTTTCGCTGGTATTGGCGGGACCCCTTTATCTTTGCCATGCAGACCTTTGCAGAGATGATGCCCGCCCTGTTTCTATCGTCCATTGGCTATGTGCATGTCACCACGCGGCACATGGAGCTTCCCAAAGATGGCGCATGGCATTTCGGGGCGTTCATATGCGGGGTCGACGGATGGTCTGGCCCATGCGT
>JAGWVG010000317.1 GCA_018970965.1 Alphaproteobacteria bacterium
CCGATGATCAGGTACATCGGGATCAGGCCGGCCTCGAAGAAGATGTAGAACAGGAACAGGTCCTGCGCCGCGAAGACGCCGATCATCAGCGCCTCCATCAGCAGGAAGGCCGCCATATATTCTGGCACGCGCTTTTCAATCGAGTCCCAGCTGGCGAGAATGCAGATCGGCATCAGGAAAACCGAAAGCACGATGAGCATCAAGGCGATGCCATCTATGCCCAAAGCCCAAGCAAAACGACCGAAAATCGGGGCGTTTTCAACAAACTGCCATTGCGGGCCGCCGACATCAAACCGATCCCACAGCAGCACGCCCAGCCCAAATAGCGCCAGCGTTGTGGCAAGCGCGGTCCAGCGCGCGGCATTGGCGCTGAGGAAGATGGTGAGGAATGCTGCCGCAATGGGCAGCAAGATCATGGTCGAGAGAATGGGAAAGCTCATCGCGTCATCGCCCAAGTTGCAAGGCCCACGAGCCCAAGGAGCATCACGAAGGCATAGGAATAAAGATAGCCGGTCTGGAACCGAACAGCGAGGCGGCTGCCCTGCAGCACCACTTCTGCCGCGCCATGCGGGCCAAAGCGATCAATCGTCCCTTCATCGCCTTTTTTCCAGAAGAGGCGGCCAAACCAGAAAGCCGGTTTGACGAAGAGCAGATTATACAGCTCATCCCAATACCATTTGTTCAGCAAGAACCGATAAATGGCCGGGAAAGTCGCCGTAAAGCGCGCCGGGACAGTCGTGTCCTTGATATAGGCCCACCATGCAATAGCGAGGCCCAGCAACATCACGATCGTGGCTGAAAGCTTCACCAGCAGTGGCACCTCATGCATCGCGTGCATCAGATGTTCGTTAAAGGCGAGGCTGCCCTTCCAAAACTCTGCACCGCCTTCGACACCAATAAAGTAATCATGCCAAACATAGCCTGCGAAAATCGCACCCAATGTCAGGATGATGAGCGGCAGCAGCATCGGCAACGGGCTTTCATGCGGGTGATAGCCCAAAGTGCCATCGCCATGATCGTCCTGCGCATGGTGATGATCGTCATGGCCGTGGCCATGATCATGCCCATGGTCATGCGCCGCATGCTGAATATGCTCTGACTGCGCCCAACGCGGCTTCCCAAAGAAAGTCAGGAAAATCAGGCGCCAGCTGTAAAAGCTTGTCAGCAAGGCCGCGACCACCGCGACAGCAAAGGCCACGCCACCGGCTTGCGTGCCGCTGGCAAAGGCAGCTTCGATAATCGCGTCCTTTGAATAAAAGCCCGCAAAGCCAAAGACGCCCGCAACGCCCACGCCCGTAATCGCCAGCGTGCCTGCCATCATCGCCCAGAAGGTGAGCGGGATGTGCTTCCGAAGGCCGCCATAATAGCGCATGTCCTGCTCATGGTGCATGGCATGGATGACCGAGCCAGCGCCCAAGAACAGAAGCGCCTTGAAGAAGGCGTGCGTGAACAGGTGGAACATTGCCGCGCCATAAGCGCCAACGCCGGCGGCAAAGAACATATAGCCCAGCTGCGAACAGGTTGAGTAAGCAATCACGCGCTTAATATCTGTCTGGGTTGTGCCGACTGTAGCGGCGAACAGCGCAGTGGCAGCGCCGACATAAGTCACCAGATGCGTTGCTGTTTCCGACAATTCAAACAACGGAGACAAGCGGCAGACCATGAAGACACCCGCCGTCACCATGGTTGCCGCGTGAATCAGCGCAGATACCGGGGTCGGGCCTTCCATTGCGTCGGGCAACCAAGTGTGGAGACCCAGCTGAGCGGATTTGCCCATCGCACCGATGAACAGCAAGATGCAGAGCAACGTAATCGTATCAATCCGATAGCCAAGGAAGCCAATGGTTGAGCCCGCATAGGCAGGAGCGGTTTCCAAGATCGCCGGGATCGAAACGGTACCGAACACCAAGAAAACGCCAAAAATGCCAAGCGAGAAGCCAAAGTCGCCCACGCGGTTGACGACAAAGGCCTTGATCGCTGCCGCATTGGCGCTGGGCTTATGATACCAGAAACCAATCAGCAGATAGGACGCAAGGCCCACGCCTTCCCAGCCGAAGAACATCTGCACCAGGTT
>JAGWVG010000036.1 GCA_018970965.1 Alphaproteobacteria bacterium
CGCCGCATTGGCCAGCAGCAAGGGCATTAATATGCGGCCATGCCCCCAGAGCAGTTGGGCAAAAATCCGTTCCGGCCAAAGCGTGCCATTTGCGTGTGGCGGATCGATCAGAAACGTCACCAGGCTGCACACCAACGCCAGCAGCAAAAGAAAAATGGGGCCATAAATGCCAATGCGGAGTCGGGTTTTTGAATGTCGTGCCATCCGCGTCCATGCCTTTTGTCCCAGCATGATCCTTTTCCGGCCAAGCCATGAAGATCAGGTTAAAGCTGGCGCAAAAGCGGGGCCCTGTGGTTGACCTGAAGCCAGAATCAGACTAGGCGACGCCTGCTTTCTTATAGAAGAGCGTGATTTTTGGCCGCCCAAGGGCGTACGCTGGCCGACGAGTTTTCGTCCGCCGGCGTGCTTTGTTTGGGCATTTTAGACGGAGCGAACCAGATGTTCGAGAGCTTGAGCGAACGCCTTGGCGGTGTGTTCGACCGTCTGCGCGGCCGTGGCGCCTTGAGCGAAAATGACGTCCGCGAAGCGATGCGTGAAGTGCGTATCGCGCTGCTTGAGGCGGATGTCGCACTGCCTGTGGTCCGCAGCTTTGTTGATAAGGTGACCGAGCAAGCGGTTGGCCAATCCGTCCTCCGCTCGATCACGCCGGGCCAGCAGGTCGTCAAAATCGTCAATGACGCGCTGGTGGAGATGCTGGGCGCTGAGGCCAGCGAGCTTGAGCTGGCGGTTACCCCGCCTGCGATCGTCATGATGGTCGGTTTGCAGGGCTCGGGTAAAACCACCACGACCGCCAAAATTGCAAAGCGTCTGTCGGATAAAGAGCGCAAAAAGGTTTTGATGGCGTCGCTCGACGTCAATCGTCCTGCGGCGCAAGAACAGCTCGCTATTTTGGGTGAACAAATTGGTGTGGCGACACTGCCGATCGTTGCGGGGCAGCAGCCCGTCGACATCGCCAAGCGCGCCATGCAGGCGGCCAAGCTGCAGGGCTATGATGTCCTGATGCTCGATACGGCGGGCCGTCTCCACGTCGACACGCAGTTGATGGACGAGATGAAGGCGGTGGCCAATGTTGCCCAGCCTGCCGAAACATTGCTCGTCGTTGATAGCTTGACCGGCCAAGATGCTGTCAACGTCGCCAAGAATTTCTCTGAGCAGGTGAGCCTCACCGGCGTCATTCTGACCCGCATGGATGGCGATGCGCGTGGCGGGGCGGCGCTGTCGATGCGCGCTGTGACGGGCAAGCCCATCAAGTTTGTTGGCACGGGCGAAAAGCTGGATGGGCTGGATGTCTTCCACCCCGGTCGCGTTGCCAGCCGTATTTTGGGCATGGGCGATGTCGTCAGCTTGGTTGAGCGCGCCGCCGAAACCATCCAGCAGGAAGAAGCCGAGGCGCTTGCTGCAAAGATGGCCAAGGGCCAGTTCGACATGAACGATCTGCGCGCCCAGTTGCAGCAGATGCAGCGCATGGGCGGCCTTGGCGCACTGGCGGGTATGCTGCCCGGCATGAAGAAAATCCAAGGCGCCATGGCGCAATCGGGCATGGATGACCGCATTTTGGTGCGCATGGATGCGATGATTTCATCGATGACACCCAAGGAGCGCGCCAAGCCTGAATTGCTTCAGGCCAAGCGCAAAATCCGCATTGCCAATGGCTCGGGCACAACCGTGCAGGAAGTGAACAAGCTTCTGAAAATGCATCAGGAAATGTCCACCGCGATGAAGAAGATCCGCAAGATGGGCGGGTTGAAGGGCTTGGGCGCGCTGTTCGGCAAGGGCGGTGGCGGCTTGGGCGGGCTGTTGGGCGGCGGCGGCTTGCCCGGAATGCCCGATGCAACAGGTGGCGATATGCCCAAATTGCCGCCCGGTTTTGAGAATTTATTGAAGAAGAAATGAGGGGCAGTGCGCCCCCAAGGTTTTTGAACACATCTCGTTTTAAAGTTTAGATTGGAAGGAAGATAACATGGCAGTTTCAATTCGTTTGTCGCGTGGCGGCTCTAAGAAGCGTCCTTATTACCGCATCGTGGTGGCCGACAGCCGCGCCCCGCGTGATGGTGCCTTTATCGAAAAGGTCGGCACCTATAACCCGATGCTTCCCAAGGATGATGCCAACCGCGTCACGCTGAATGGCGACCGTCTGAAGCATTGGTTGAGCGTTGGCGCACAGCCGACCGACCGTGTTGCGCGCTTCCTCGACGCCGCTGGCCTGAAGGAACGTGCTGCCCGCAACAACCCGAAAAAGGCGGAACCGGGCGAAAAGGCCAAGGAGCGTCTGGAAGAAAAGGCCGCGAAGATCGCTGAGGCAGAAGAAGCCGCCAAGGCTGCTGAAGAAGCTGCCAACGCCCCGGCTGAAGAAGCGCCCGCTGCTGAAGAAGCTCCTGCTGCTGAAGCTGCCGCCGAAGAAGCCCCTGCGGCTGAAGAGGCTGCTGCTGAAGAAGCACCGGCAGCAGAAGAGCCTGCCGCTGAAGCGCCGGCTGAGGAACAGGCCGAGGGCTAAGCCTTGGTCCACCGCCCTGTCACTCCAGCGCCCGTCACCCTTGCGGTGGTTACAGGGGCGCATGGCGTGACAGGCGAGGTGCGCCTGAAGCTGTTTACCGATACAGTGGACGGGCTGAAGGCGCATAAAGCCTTTAATGGGGGCGCGTTGACGATCAAATCGCTCCGCGCCACCTCTTATGGGGCTACAGCCCGCTTTGCCGAGGTGGCGGATCGGACCGCTGCTGAAAAGCTGCGTGGCACAGAGCTGACTGTCCCGCGAGAGAGCCTGCCGGCACTGGCCGAGGGCGAATATTATCACACGGATTTAATTGGCCTTGCCTGTCGCACCAGCGATGGGGAAGATGTTGGCACTTGCATTGCTATCGACAATTTTGGCGCGAGTGATGTGCTGGAAATTGAGCGACCTGATGGCCGAACCTTCATGGTCCCGATGGTGACGCAAGCAGTGCCCAGCTGGTCGGCGGAGGGCATTGTCATCGATGCCGCCTTTGTTGACACAGGCCCGGCCAAGCGATGAGCTTTCACGCCCAAATTCTGACGCTCTATCCGGATATGTTTCCGGGGCCTTTGGGGCAATCCATTGCTGGCCGTGCTCTGGAAGAGGGCAAATGGGGCCTTTCCGCCGTGCAGATTCGCGACTTTGCGACAGATAAGCATCGCACAGTTGATGATACGCCCGCAGGCGGGGGCGCGGGCATGGTTTTAAAGGCCGATGTGCTGGCCGCCGCAGTTGATTACGCCCGTGTGGCACAGCCCAATGTGCCTATTCTTGCGATGACGCCGCGTGGCACACCCATTACACAGAAGCGGGTGCGGCAATTGGCGGCTGGCCCCGGCGTGACCATCTTGTGCGGGCGATTCGAAGGCTTTGATGAGCGGCTGTTTGAGGCCCGGCCCGATATTGAGCAGGTCTCAATGGGCGATATTGTGCTGTCTGGCGGAGAAATGGGCGCGTTGATGCTGCTCGATGCTTGCATTCGGCTGCTCCCCGGCGTAATGGGCGCGGCTTCAAGCGGAGACGAAGAGTCGTTTGAGAACGGCTTGCTCGAATATCCGCAATATACCCGACCCGTAGATTGGGAAGGGCGCACGATCCCTGAAGTGCTGCGATCGGGGGATCATGCGAAAATCGCCGCCTGGCGGAAACAAAGGGCGGAAGATGACACTCGGTTACGCAGACCGGACCTTTGGGAGCGCCATAGTGGTGTTCGGGACCAGTCTGCCTCTGACGCGCGGCAAAAGACTAAGAAGGACAAGTGAGGCATCATGAACCTCATTCAACAGATCGAAGCGGAACAGATCGCAAAATTGACCGCAGAAAAGAAGATTCCGGAATTTCGCCCGGGTGACACCGTCCGCGTTGGCGTGAAGGTTGTCGAAGGCGAACGTACCCGCGTTCAGAATTATGAAGGCGTGTGCATCGCGCGTTCGAACAAGGGCATGGGCTCCAACTTTACCGTTCGTAAGATTTCGTTCGGTGAAGGTGTTGAGCGCGTCTTCCCGCTTTATTCGCCGAATATCGATTCGATTGACGTTGTCCGCAAGGGTGCGGTGCGTCGTGCGAAGCTGTACTATCTGCGTGGTCGTCGTGGTAAATCGGCGCGTATCGCTGAGCGTCGCGACAATATTATTACGAGCGAAACGAAAACGGCCGAAGAGGCCTGATCCCGCTCGTTTACGCAAAAACGAAAATCCGAAAGGGCTGGGATCCAACACAGGGATCCCGGCCCTTTTTCGTTATGGAGCTTTGGGGGAATGCAAAAATGGATGCGTGCCGCAGGACTGGCATTGGGATTAATGGGGGCAGCCGCCATGGCTGAACCCCAAGCCGCGTCTGCGCCTGCCGCTCCGCTAACATTAGAGCGGGTCTTTGCCTCACCCGCCCTGAACGGGCCGACGCCTCGTTCCGTGCGCCTCTCGCCCGATGGGCAATGGGTAACAAGTTTGCGCCCGCGCGCTGCGGATCGGGAGCGCTTTGATCTTTGGGCGCTGCCCACCGCGGGCGGCGATTGGCGGATGTTGGTGGATTCCACCAAGCTCGGTACGTCGGGGCAGTTGAGCGAGGCCCAAAAAATGCAGCTAGAGCGGGCGCGCATCGCGGGCACCAAAGGCATTGTCACTTATGATTGGGCGGCAGACAGCAAAGCGCTTCTGGTGCCGGTGGATGGCGATTTGTTTATCGCCGGCCTAGATGGCAGCGTGCAGCGATTGACGCAGAGTGGCGACACGCTGGATGGGACGATTAGCCCCAAAGGGGGCTTTGTTAGCTTTGTGCGCGACGGCAATGTCTATGTGATTGACCGGGGTACGGGCAAGCAAACGCGTCTGAGCAAAGATGGTGGCGGCACAATCAGCTGGGGCCTCGCCGAATTTGTCGCGCAAGAAGAAATGCACCGCTACCAAGGCATGTGGTGGGCGCCAAATGACAGTGCTTTGGCGGTTCAACGCACCGATGAAAGCGGGGTTGCCCTCATCAGCCGCGCTGCCATCGGGGCTGATGGCACGACCATTTATGACCAGCGCTACCCCCAAGCGGGTGCGGCCAATGCCCAAGTGCAGCTTTGGGTGATTGACCCCAAAAGCAGGCGGCGGGTGCGCGTTGATCTTGGCCCGGACCCAGATATTTATCTGGCGCGGGTTGATTGGGCGGCAGATGGCAGCGCGCTTTATGTTCAGCGCGAGACGCGGGACCAGAAGCGGCTTGATATGCTGCATGTGGATCCTGCGACAGGCGCCAGCCAAATTCTGTTCAGCGAAACCAGCGCAAGCTGGATCAACTTGCATGATAGTTTTCGTGCCCTCGCTGATGGCAGCCTGATCTGGCAGTCAGAACGAGATGGGTTTGCCCATCTGTATCGCTTCGCCCAAGGCCAGTGGACCCAGCTGACGCAAGGCCCATGGATGGTCCGCAAGCTGGTGGGTGTGGATGCGCAACAGGGCCGTGTCTATTTTCTGGCCAATAAAGATACGCCGGTTGAGCAGCATCTTTATGCTGTCCCGTTGACGGGCGGCGAGATCACGCGGCTCACCGCGCCAGGCATGTGGCACAGCGCGACCATGGCGCGTGCTGGCAACCGCGCGATTATTGAAGCGTCCAGCCAAAGCCAGCCGCCCCAAGTGTGGCTGGCCGATGCTGAGGGCAAGCGGCTTGCATGGATTGAAGAAAATAAGCTTGATGCCCGCCATGCTTACGCGCCCTATGTCGCCAGCCATGTTGTGCCCCGCTTTGACACCATCACAGCGGCAGATGGAAGCGTGCTGCACACCAAGTTGCTGACCCCGCCCTTAGAGCCGGGCAAGCGGTATCCCGTGCTGGTGCAAGTGTATAACGGCCCTGGTGCGGGGCGGCAGGTGATGAACATCTGGGGCGGGGCGCTCCACCAATATCTTGTCGATCAGGGCTGGATTATCTTTTCAGTGGATGGTCGTGGCTCGCCCGATCGTGGTGTGGCGTTTGAAAGCCAAATCTATCGCGCGATGGGCGGGGTGGAAGTTGCTGACCAATTGGCCGGTGTCGCGTGGTTGAAATCTCAACCCTTTGTCGATCCTAAGAAGATCGCCGTCTATGGCTGGTCTTATGGCGGCTATATGACGGCCAAGCTGCTCGAAGCGGCGCCGGGAACCTTTGCTGCAGGCGTCTCTGGCGCCCCTGTGACGAAATGGGAGTTGTACGACACCCATTATACCGAGCGCTATATGGGCACACCGCAAAAGGATGCGGCCGCCTATGCCAAATCCGGCGCGATTGAAGACGCGGCGAAGATCCGCGATCCGCTGCTGCTGATCCACGGCATGGCGGATGATAACGTGTTTTTCGAAAACACAACTGCGTTGATGGCCAAGCTGCAGCACGCGGCCATCCCGTTTGAAACAATGGTCTATCCTGGGCAGACGCATGCCGTGGGCGGGCCGAAAGTCAGCGTCCATCTCTGGACCACAATATTGAATTTCCTTAACCGCACAGTGAAGAACAAGGACTAAAGATTATGGGCTATAGAGTTGTCATCGCCGGGGCCACAGGCAATGTGGGCCGCGAAATGCTGAACATCCTCGCCGAGCGGGATTTTCCGGCAGATGAAATTGCCGCCGTCGCGTCGTCGCGTTCGACAGGCGATGTCATTGAATTTGGCGAAACAGGCAAAACGCTGAAGGTCCAGAATATCGAGCATTTCGATTGGTCGGGCTGGGACATGGCGTTGTTTGCCATCGGCTCGGATGCAACAGCGATTTACGCGCCCAAAGCGGCTGCCGCGGGTTGCGTCGTCATTGATAACAGCTCGCTCTACCGGATGGATCCGGACGTGCCGTTGATCGTGCCGGAAGTGAACCCGGATGCGATTGATGGCTACACCAAGAAGAACATCATCGCGAACCCCAATTGCTCTACTGCACAAATGGTGGTCGCGCTGAAGCCGCTGCATGATGCCGCCACAATCACGCGCGTTGTGGTTGCGACTTATCAGTCCGTCTCGGGTGCAGGCAAAGCCGGCATGGATGAGCTGTTTGAACAATCGCGCAATATTTTTGTCGGCGATACGGCAGAGCCCAAGAAGTTCACTAAGCAGATCGCGTTCAACGTCATTCCGCATATCGACAAATTCTTGGACGATGGATCGACCAAGGAAGAATGGAAGATGGTGGTTGAGACAAAGAAGATCCTCGACCCCAAGGTGAAAGTCATTGCCACCTGCGTGCGCGTCCCCGTGTTTGTCGGCCATTCCGAAGCGCTGCATATTGAATTGGAAAAGGAATTGTCAGCGGCGCAAGCGCAGGCGATTTTGCGCGAGGCGCCCGGCGTGATGCTCGTCGATAAGCGCGAAGATGGCGGCTATGTGACGCCCGTTGAATGTGTCGGCGATTACGCAACCTTTGTGAGCCGCGTGCGCGAAGATTCAACTGTGGAAAATGGCCTCGCTTTGTGGTGCGTGTCTGACAATTTGCGCAAAGGTGCGGCCTTGAATGCAGTGCAGATTGCCGAGTTGCTGGGCCGCCGCCATTTGAAAAAGGCCTAATTTGCCTGACGGCTTGCAAGCCCTCTCCTGATCAGACACATTTGCCTGATAATTGGGAGAGGGCTTTTATCTCATGACCTTGGCCGCCGATATTTTTTGGTCGTTTCGTTCGCCGTACAGCTATTTGGCCATTGGCCGTTATCGGCAATTGGCCGAAGATTATGATGTCACGCTCAATCTGCGCCCCGTTTATCCGCTGGCCGTGCGAGAGCCCAATTTCTTTGAGCGCAATCACCCCAATTGGCTGCGCTATACGATGCTCGATATGATGCGCGTCGCGGCCTTTCATAATATTCCCTTCGGCCCGCCACGTCCCGATCCCATTGTGCAAGACATTGCCACACGCAAAATCGCAGCGGACCAGCCCTATATCTACCGCCTCACGCGCTTGGGCCAGGCGGCGGCCCGCCGGGGCAAGAGCCTGGCGTTCTGCCATGAGGCTGCAATGCTGATTTGGGGTGGCGCGCAGAATTGGCATGAGGGCGACCATCTAAAAGGCGCGGCCGAGCGCGCGGGGCTCGACTTGGCTGAGCTTGATGCCGAAGCCGCGTCAGACGCGACGGCGCTCGATGCGGAAATTGCGGAGAACCAAGCCGCACTCGAGGCCTCGGGTCATTGGGGGGTGCCCACATTGGTGTTCAATGAAGAGCCGTTCTTCGGCCAAGATCGAATCGACATGGCTATCTGGCGCATGGAACAAAATGGGCTAAAGCGCCGCGGATGACACCGCAATTTTACACCGCTGCTGATGGGACGCGTTTGGCTTATTATGAAGTGGGCAGCGGCCGCCCATTGCTGCTGATCCACGGCTATATCTCAGACGCGCACACCAATTGGATGAAGTTTGTGCCAACGGCACAAGTGATTGCCGATGCGGGTTATCGTGTTATCATGCCAGATCTGCGCGCGCATGGGGCAAGTGATAAGCCGCATGATCCGGCAGCTTATCCCAAAGACATTTTGGCAGATGATCAATTTGCGCTGATCGCGCATCTGGGCCTGACAGATCTTGATGCCGCGGGCTATTCCCTCGGCGCGCGCACATTGGCACGGATGATGGCGCGGGGCTTTCGCCCGGGCCGGGCGATATTGTCAGGCATGGGGCTGGAAGGGCTGACTGAGGCAGATCGGCGGGCAGGCTATTTCCGCCAAGTGCTGACCAACCTTGGCAGCCATGCCAAGGGATCACCCGAATGGTTTGTGGAAGCGTTCCTGAAAACCAGCGGCGGCGATCCCATCGCGCTGAATTTGCTGATTGATAGCTTTGCGAGCACCGAAGCAGCAACGCTTGCCAGTTGGGATTTTCCAGTTGGCATTGTGTGCGGTACCGAGGATCAGGATAATGGACGCGCCGAGGCTTTGGCAGAGCTGCTGCCCCAAGGGCATTATCTACCCATTCCTGGTAACCATATGAGTGCGGTCACGAAGCCGGAATTGGCACAAGCGATGCTGGCGGCGTTGCAGAGCTGACATTGGTCGAAAAGCCCTCTGGGTTCGCTTGACCATGGCCGGGGCACGCGCCTAGCGTCTCTTCATTCTATTGTTTTGGAGAGATTGCATGAAAACGCTTGTATCAACTTTGGCGCTGGGCCTGTCGCTGGCCGTGGCAAGCCCGGTGTTGGCGGCCACGCCTGCTGCGCCAACGGCGGCAGATGCTGACAAATTTGTGGCGGACGCCGAAAAGGTGCTGGGCGATTTTTCCGTCTACAATGCGCAAGTTCAGTGGATCAACAATACCTATATCACCGATGATACCGATGCTGTCGCCGCCAAGGTGGGCGCAGAAGGCACGGAAATGGCGGTTAAATATGCGGCAGATGCGGCGCGCTATATGCAGGTGCCGGGCCTGAGCGCAGATACAAAGCGCAAGCTGGATATGCTGCGCGGGGGCCTTGTTCTGCCAGCGCCCGCCACGCCTGAGGCCGCCAAGGAATTGAACGAAATCGCAACGCGTCTCAATTCGACCTATGGCAAAGGCAAGGGCACGCTGAATGGCAAGCCGATCAATGGCTCGGACATCGAAGCTGAGATGGGCACCAACCGCAACCCAGAGCAGCTCAAAGAAATGTGGGCCAGCTGGCACAATAATGTCGGCAGTCCGATGCGCGAAGATTATGCGCGGCTGGTTGAGATCGCCAATCAGGGTGCGAAAGATTTGGGCTATGCCGATGTTGGTGCGATGTGGCGCTCAGGCTATGATATGCCGGCTGATGATTTCGCGAAATTGACCGATAAGCTCTGGGGCCAAGTGAAGCCGCTTTACGATCAGCTCCACTGCTACACCCGCACTAAGCTCAATGAAAAATATGGCGATGCTGTTCAGCCCAAGACCGGGCCGATCCGTGCCGATCTTTTGGGCAATATGTGGGCGCAAGAATGGGGCGATATTTATCCGATTGTTGCCCCCAAGGGCGCGGGCGATATTGGCTATGACATTGGCGATCTCTTGAAAGCCAAGGGTTATGATCCGCTAAAGATGGTCCATACGGGCGAAGGGTTCTTCACCTCGCTGGGCTTTGCCGCTTTGCCGCAGACCTTCTATGCGCGCTCACAAATCACCAAGCCCGCCGATCGCGAAGTGGTGTGCCATGCCAGCGCATGGAACATCAACAATGTCGATGATTTGCGCATCAAGATGTGCACCAAGGTCAACTCGGGTGACTTTGTGACCATCCATCATGAGCTGGGGCATAATTTCTACCAGCGCGCCTATAACAAGCAGAGCTTGCTGTACATGAATGGCGCCAATGATGGCTTCCACGAGGCGATTGGTGATGCTGTCGCGCTGTCGATCACGCCCGAATATCTGGTGCAGATTGGATTGCTGGATAAGAGCCAAGTGCCGAGCGCCGATAAAGATCTGGGGCTTCTCCTGCGTCAGGCGATGGACAAGGTGGCGTTCCTGCCCTTTGGCCTTCTCGTCGATAAATGGCGCTGGGGTGTCTTTAACGGCAGCATCACGCCTGCAACATACAACAAGGGCTGGACGGACCTGCGCCTGCAATATCAAGGCATTGTCCCGCCCGTTGAACGCAGCGAAGCCAATTTTGATGCCGGTGCAAAATATCACATCCCCGGCAACACGCCGTACACGCGTTACTTCCTTG
>JAGWVG010000318.1 GCA_018970965.1 Alphaproteobacteria bacterium
CTACACAGCAGGGCCAAATGGCGTCTGGGATGCGCGCGGTGTTACGCTGGAAGAAATTGCGGATAAGCTGAACAGCTTATCCCCCTATGATTGGGCTGGGCTGCTGCGCGAGCGGTTGGCAGGCAAAGCTCCAAATGCTCCCTTATCGGGCCTGACCTTAGGCGGATATCGCTTGATTTTCACGCGTGAAGCAACGCCCTTCTTCCGCGATCTGGAGAAGCGCGCCAATGAAGCAAACCTGACCTATTCACTTGGGATGACCGTTGCCAAAAATGGGCAGGTTAACACCATTGTTTGGGATGGACCTGCCTTTAAAGCGGGTTTGACCACCGCAGCCGAAATCATCGCCGTCAATGGCCGCGCCTATGGCGACGAGATTTTACGCGACGCGATTGCAGCGGCTGAAGGTGGCAAAGAGCCAATTCGATTGATCGTCAAATCCGGCAAGCGCGTGCGCGAAATTGCCATCGCATGGAACGGAGGCCACCGATTCCCCCGTTTGGAGAAAATTGGCAACGGCGACGGCAGCCTGGATCGGCTCCTCGCTCCGATTGATTAAGCTCATAAGATAATATCTTAGCCACAACATGGCGCTTTTTCGCCATGTTGTGGCTTTGCTGCGCCGCAATATAGGGCTAAGCGCGCGGACATCATGAGAATCGATCTGATCCCAGCGGGGGACAATCCGCCTGAAACTCTGAACGTCCTCATCGAAGTTCCCATTGGGGGCGAGCCGGTTAAATATGAGTTCGATAAAGCATCGGGCGCGCTCTATGTTGATCGCATCCTGCACACGCCGATGCGTTATCCAGCCAATTACGGCTTTATTCCCCACACCTTGGGCGATGATGGCGATCCGCTGGATGCTCTCGTCATCACGCGCTCGCCCATCATGCCCGGCGCCGTCATTAAAGTGCGCCCCGTAGGTGTGCTGTTGATGGAAGACGATGGCGGCGGAGATGAAAAGCTCATCACCGTGCCGCTCGACAGCACATTCCCTTATTATAGCGAAGTTTCTGGTCATGATGATCTGCCGCCGATTGTCACGCAGCAGATTGAACATTTCTTCACGCATTATAAGGATCTGGAGCCCGGAAAATGGGCAAAGATAACCGGCTGGGGAAATGCCGAAGATGCCAAGCAGATTATTCGCCGCGGTATTGAGCGCGCGAAGAAAGTTGGCTTCTAAACGCCGCTAGACGGCAGTGGCTTCGATAGGGTCGGGCCGCTGCCGCGCTGCGATTAAACACCCTGTGACGATCAGCACCGCGCCTGCCAGCGTGCTGGGCGTAACCGGCTCTGCAAACGCGATCCAGCCGACAAGCGCTGCCCAGATAAAGGCGGTATATTCAACAGGCACCAGCACTTGCGCCTCGGCGCGTCCATATGCCCAAGACAAAAGCATGATTGAGACGAAAGACAGCAGCGCTGCCGCGACAATGCCCGGCGCGTATGTGAGTGCGGGCATGGCTGCAAGCCAAGGAGCCGCAATCGCCAACGTCACAAGTGAAAAGACATTCTGAAAAAAGCCCACTTCAACGGGGCCAGCAACCAATGCCTGCTGCCGTTGGAGAATAAGGTTATAGGCATAGAGCAAGGCCGATACGAAGATGGAGGCCATGCCCCAATTTGCATCCGCGCTGCTTTCCCCTGCCCCCAATCGTGCAGCGGCAATCACCAGCACACCTGAAAGACCCAGCAGCGAAGCAAGGATGGATGATCGGCTGATCTTTTCCTTCAACATCAGCGCCGCCAAATAGAGCGTGATTAGCGGCGCCACGAAGCTGAGCGCGATTCCTTCGGCAAGCGGCACGCGCGCAATGCCCCAGAAAAAGGTAAAGGCCATCAGCCCAGCAACTGTGCCGCGCAGCATGTGAAGCTGCATAACATCGCGGCTCGGCCAGCGACCGCGCCGCCCAAAGAACATCACGCCGCCAAGCCCACAGGTCAGCATCTGGCGCCATAACATCGCGTTATAAGCACCAATTGCCAAAGCAAGGCCCTTCATGACGCCATCCATGACAGAAAACAGCGCGATACCGAGACACGCAGCCAGGAAGGCCTTTG
>JAGWVG010000037.1 GCA_018970965.1 Alphaproteobacteria bacterium
CCAAATCAAAATGCTGTTCCATGGAATAAGGCGCAAAATAGGCGAACCAAATTGCATCCGCTTGCGGCGTATGTGTGATCGTCAGCACACCATCGGCATAGTCCGTCTCAGCACAACGCCAATCTTTCCGATCCTCTGACCACCGCGCACGATAGCCGGGCCAGCCCCCAGGATAGGCAGAGCCCGCACAATTGGTGATCTTCAGCGTAACTGGGCGGCCCTTGGCGCCCGTGACGCGAAAATGGAACCATTGGTAAAAGTCCGAATCGGCATCCTTGCGGATTTCCAAAAAGGCGGTGTCCCCATCAATGCGGGAAATATGGATGTTGCCGCTGTCAAAGCTGGCGCTGATGCAAAGTGTCATGGTGCCGTGATAGTCTGTCCTGATTCGCAGGCAAAGCCCTGAAAGACTAAGGGGTAGGCGACCCCGCCTGTTGCGCTGTCCTTGGCGCAATTGGCGGATAAGTTGGATTTTGAAGCCGCTTTTTCGGGCAGATCGCCTTGACTTTGCCCAAGCCCCTCTTTAGGCGGCAGCCTTCAATTTTCAATTCTAGTTTAGAACAGGCAAGCGATCATGAAGATCCGCAACTCGCTCAAGTCGCTCAAAGACCGTCACCGGGACAACCGCGTGATCCGTCGTCGCGGCCGCACATACGTCATCAACAAGACGCAAAAGCGCTTTAAAGCCCGCCAGGGCTAAGCGGCGACTGTCCGGCACTTTTTCCGAGTGCCGTACATCTCCCGCTTTGCGCATTGGCCCCTTGAGGGTCCATCAGGCGCCTGATCTCCGGATCGGGCGCTTATTGCGTTTGGGGCGTGCCGAATCAGCCCCCGGTCGGTCAAGGTAGGCGAATCGCTCAGCGCGCAGCGCGACGAAACAGATAAGCAGCGATCAGCCAAAGCACGGCAAAGCCGGGGCCTGAAACCAACGCATCCCGGCTCGCTTGTTCTGCTGTTGGCACCATGTCTGCTGCAAGGATCACGCTAGTTACGGCCAATTGCGTGATGGCTGCCGCAACCAGCACCGACGCCATTCGCTGCGTTTCCGCGCGGCTGACAGCAATACCCACCGCCACAACAGCCAGCACAATGCCAAACAAACCATTGGCATCTGCGCCTTCCGGCCCAATGAGGCCAACTGCACCATTGACCAGCACCAGCAAAGCCGCCGTCACAAGGGTGAGCGCCCAGGCCAATCGCTCGGACCAGCGCGCAAGGCGGCGCACCGCAAAATCACAGCCCAGGCCCACCACACCCAAAAGCGCCGCAAAAACGCCAAAATCGAGCGCCGTCCAGTGGACCTCGGGGCTGATTTGCGCTGCTACGACAGGAACCATGAACAGCGCGCCGAGCAGCCCCCAGCCCGCCACACGAAGAGTGCGGGTGGAGGGCTGGCTCTGGGAGGGTGACGGGGGCGCCATTACGGGGTCACGACGTTAAAGGTCATTTCCGGCTTATCGAGCGCGCCAAACATGGCTGCAATCACGCCCGGATCCCCTTCAAAACGCAATGCGCCTGATTGAAACGCCTGCATCGGATCAATTGTCTGCAAGATCAGGCCGTCAAAGGTAGCCCGGGTGGTGATCAATGAAGCGGTTGGGTTGTCGAGCTTCTGGCCCATGCTGGGGAACAGAACCGACTCACCCACATGTAGCGCCACCATTTCGTTGCGGTCAGTAAAGACCAGCTGCACGGTGGTATTGGGCCGGGTCGATTTTGCGGGGTTAAAGCGTGCGGCCAAGGCGTCCATCAAATTGGGCGTCGGCACCGCGCGGATAACGCCTGCGCCAGCCACATCGGCACGCGGATTGGGCACCCCATTGCGCAGCTCATAAGCGGCTTGCAGAAACACATTGCGCCAAGTGCCGGCTTCCGCCTGATAGCCTTGTTGCTCATAGCTTGCGGCAAGCCATTTCTTGGCGGCCTCGTCCTTGGGATCGGCAAAAACCAGGTGGTTGAAGACCGTGGACGACCAGCGATAATCGCCAGCATCATATGCCTTTATGCCAATGGCGAGCGCCTTTTTCGCCCCCCCCATTGCGGCGACATAGCGCTTGGATTCTTCGGTCGGCACATGGCGGTTGTAATTGGCAGGCACGCCATCCCACCAGCCGAAATAATATTGGAAAACGGCCTTCGCATTATGGTTGTAGGTTCCATAATAGCCGCGGGTCGAAAAATCGGTTTTGGCGTGCGCGGGTTCGCCAATTTCTTCGCCAATCTCGGTTGCCGTTTCACCCGAATTTGCAAGCCGCAGCGTTTGATCGTGAATGAAGCGATAGGTGTCGCGGTGGTGCGTCAGGAAGGTTTTGACATTCTCTGCGCCCCATGTCGGCCAGTTATGCGAGCCAAAAACAACATCACTCTTATCGCCATAAGCGCGCAGCGCCGCATCAATGGCCTTGGACCAATTCAGCGTATCGCGCGCTTTGGCCCCGCGTTGCGTAAGGACATTGTGGAACGTGCCTGTCGCCACTTCGGACGAGCACAGCGCCTTAAATTCCGGCAAATAGAACATGAATTCTGCCGGGGCCTCTGAGCCTGCTGCATCCACAAATTCAAAGGTCACCCCGTCAATCACCATCGGTGCTGCGCCGCGCTGCACTTCGACTGTCGGCTTGGCAAGCGACGCGCGGTTGTTGAGCGGCAGCGCCTGGCCGAGGCCCGTGCCGACTTGACCGGTTGGCGAACGATCTACCGCTGAACCAAATTGATAGCCTGCCCGACGGCCCATATAGATGCCGGCCAGCACATTTTCGCTAATGGCTTCATCGGTAAAGCCATGCGGCGCGATGATCGGGATTTTGCCGGAAGCCAGCACCTCGGGCGCAGCAAGAGCGGCTACGCCGCCATAATGATCGCCATGGCTATGCGTAAAAAGAATGCCCGTAATGGGTTTATCGCCCAGCGTTTTGCGAACCAAATCCATGCCCGCTGCAGCCGTTTCGACCGCGGTCAGCGGATCCACAATGATCCAGCCCGTCTTGCCGCGGATGATGGTCATTACGGAAATATCATAGCCGCGCAGCTGATAAATGCCGGGGGTCACCTCAAACAGACCATGCTCAGCATTCAGCTTGGATTGCCGCCAAAGCGAGGGGTTTACACTGGCTGGGGCATCGCCCTTCAAAAAGGCATAGCTCGTTGCGTCCCACACCACATCGCCTTTGGCATTGCGGATAATGCCCCCGGGGATTTGCGCCAAGCGGCCACGCGTTGCATCAGCAAAGTCACTTGCCTCGTTAAGCGGCAATTGCTGCGCCACACGGGCATTCGCTTCTGCGGTTGCCTTGGTGACTGTGCCCGGCACAGGCGGTTCCCGCCCCATTGCAGATGTGGCAAGAACAAGCGCAAGCGCAGTTACAGCAACAAAACGAGTCATGTGGTCCCTCCCTCTCCCGCCGGGCTTATGCCCAGTCGTGGCAAAATCAACTTTGCCTCCATCGCCCGTTTGGGACGGGCTTGGCAAGGGATAAACCCGACTAGCTCTTATAGCCTTTTAACTCATCCCCCGTGAGACGCACGACATGCAGCACATTGGTGGAACCTGGCGTGCCAAAGGGCACACCTGCCATCACCACCACGCGATCCCCGCCTTTGGCGAGGCCATGGCGCAGCGCCATACGTTTGGCTTTGGCAACCATTTCTTCAAACGATGTCACATCGCGCGTGTGGACAGGGTGCGTGCCCCACAACAGGCCCATTTGCCGCGCGGTATCCATTTCCGGGGTCAGCACCAAGATCGGTACATCAGGGCGCTCGCGCGCAATACGGCGCGCCGTGGAGCCTGAAGTGGTGTAACAAATAATCGCCTTGGCCGAGACGGTTTTGCAAATGTCAAAAGCGGCGGCTGACAGGGCGTCTGCCGTTGTCGGGTCGGCATTGGTCTGGGTAAAGTGCAGGCGCGCTTTATAGCCGCGATCGCTTTCGACGCTGAGCGCGATCCGGTCCATCATCGCGACAGCCTCTTCGGGCCAATCCCCCGCCGCACTTTCGGCCGAAAGCATCACCGCGTCGGCGCCATCATAAATGGCAGTCGCCACGTCTGAGACTTCGGCGCGGGTGGGTGTGGGCGCCTTGATCATCGATTCCAGCATTTGCGTGGCAACCACCACAGGCTTACCCAAAATGCGTGCGGTTTCCACAATCCGCTTTTGCGCGGGCGGCACAGCTTCGGGCGGCAATTCCACGCCCAAATCGCCGCGCGCGACCATCACAGCATCAGCCAATTCCAAAATCCCATCGAGCCGATCGAGGGCTGCGGGCTTTTCAATCTTCGCCAACAGGGCGGCTTTACCGCCAATTAAGCGGCGCGCTTCCGCCAAATCTTCAGGGCGCTGCACAAAAGACAGCGCAATCCAGTCCGCGCCCTGATCAATGGCAAACGCCAAATCAGACCTGTCCTTTTCAGTCAGCGCCGCGAGCGGCACGACGACATCAGGAACATTGAGCCCTTTTTTGTTGGATAGGACACCGCCCACCTCAACGCGCGTGGTAATTGCCTTAGCATCGATCTTCGTGACGCGCAGCACGAGCTTGCCGTCATCCAGCAACAGACGCGAGCCCACTTGCAGCGCCTCAAAAACTTCACGATGCGGCAAGCAGACACGGTGCACATCGCCGGGTGTCGGATCAAGATCGAGCTGGAAATTATGGCCAGTGACCAGATCCACCTGCCCCTCAGCAAAGGTGCCCACGCGCAGCTTGGGGCCCTGCAGATCAACCAAGATTGTCGCGGGGCGGCCGTGGAGTTTTTCCAGATTACGGATCGCTTGGAACAATTCCACCCGATCCGCCTGTGCGCCATGGCTCATATTAATACGGAAGGCATCCGCACCTGCACGAAACAGCTTGCCAATCATCTCCGGCGTCGCGCTGGAGGGTCCAAGCGTTGCAAGAATACGAACTTTTCGGCCACGCGCCGGCAGATATTGCGTCAACATTCACTCCACTTCTTGGCAAAGCCTCATAGCGGCTCTGGCGCATCATTCAATCAACGCGCGTCCCAAATGCGGGTTTAAGCGGGATTGGTGACGCTACGGAGTCAAACGCTTGCGCTAATTGGCGACACGCGTGCCGACAAGAGCGCTGCAAACGTTTGCCGCGCTTGCCATGCGCGCGCACAGGCGGCTAGAGCCGCTTCAACCTTGCCAAGGAGACATCCATGCCCAGCCTCGTCCTTATCCGCCACGGCCAATCTGCCTGGAACCTGGAAAACCGATTTACCGGCTGGTGGGATGTTGATGTGACTGAAAAAGGGGCAGCCGAAGCGCGCGCGGCAGGCGCCTTGATGCGCGATAAGGGGCTGGATTTTGATTGCTGCTTCACCTCTTTGCAAACCCGCGCCATCAAAACGCTGAACTTGGCGCTGGAAGAAATGCAGCGCCTCTGGCTGCCCGTTGAAAAAGATTGGCGCTTGAATGAACGCCATTATGGCGGGCTGACGGGGCTGGATAAGGCTGAAACGGCTGCCAAACATGGCGATGACCAAGTGAAAATTTGGCGCCGCAGTTTTGATGTGCCGCCGCCGCCGCTGGAAGCGGGCAGCCCTTATGATCTCTCAGCTGATCGCCGTTATGCCGGCATTAAAGTGCCCGCGACAGAAAGCCTGAAGGATACCATTGCACGCGTGCTTCCTTATTGGGAAAGCCGGATTGCGCCTGAATTGCGCAGTGGCAAGCGCGTGCTGATTTCAGCCCATGGCAATTCACTGCGCGCGCTGGTCAAGCATTTGTCCAACATTCCCGATGACGAGATTACGGGGCTTGAAATCCCAACCGGCCAGCCAATCGTTTACGATCTGGCAGACGACCTGTCTGCGCGCGATCGGTATTATCTCTCAGAACGCTGATCGATCCCAGCCGAGCGTGTCTGTTGCGTTAACCCGGCGCGACATTGCGCTTAGGCAGCCATTTGGCTAAGGCCTATCAGCCTTGGACCCCCAATGCGAGCAAGGCTATCCATATGACAGACTCCGCGCCGCGTGTCGGCATCATCATGGGCAGTCAATCCGACTGGGCAACAATGTGCCATGCCTCGGAAATTTTGGCAGCACTGCACATTGCGCATGAGCGCCGCATTGTTTCTGCGCATCGCACCCCAGATCGGCTGGTGGACTATGCCAAATCAGCGAAAAGCCGTGGCTTAAAGGTCATTATTGCCGGTGCAGGCGGCGCGGCACATTTGCCCGGCATGGCCGCCGCGATGACAGAGCTTCCCGTGCTGGGTGTTCCTGTGGAGTCAAAGGCGTTGAGCGGCATGGATAGTCTTTTATCGATCGTGCAGATGCCCGGTGGCATTCCTGTTGGCACTTTAGCAATTGGCAAGGCCGGCGCCATCAATGCGGGATTAATGGCTGCAGCTATTTTGGCACTGGGGGATGAGGCGCTGGCCGCGCGCCTGGCCGCATGGCGGGCTGCGCAAACCGACAGTGTGGCGCAAGAACCCGCATGACGCTTCCTCCCGGATCCACCCTTGGAATTATCGGCGGCGGGCAATTGGGCCGGATGATGAGTATGGCCGCAGCCCAATTGGGCTATCGCTGCTTCATCTACGCGCCGGAAGCCACTGGCCCGGCCGCAGATGTCTGCGCCAAATGGGTGCAGGGCGATTATGCCGATGAAAAAGCATTGGCGGCTTTTGCCACATCGGTAGACGTCGTGACCTTTGAGTTTGAAAATGTGGACCCGGCACCTCTGCGCCGCATTGCAGAAAACGCGCCAGTTTATCCACCGATTGAGGCCCTCGAAATTGGGCAAGACCGCATTCGCGAAAAGCGCTTTGCGGCGGACTGCAATGGCCGCACGGCCGATTGGGCCGAAGTCACCAGCCGGGCTGATCTGGAGGCTGCAATAGCCAAGATCGGCGTGCCCGCCATCTTAAAGACCACACGCTTTGGCTATGATGGCAAAGGCCAAGCGCGGATCATGAAGCCAGAGGAAGCCGATGCAGCTTGGGCCAGCTTGGGCGATGCGGGGACGCTGATCCTGGAAAAAATGGTGCGCTTTGCGCATGAATTTTCGCTTCTGGTCGCGCGAGATCAGCAGGGCAATATCACCTTCTGGGATGCCCCGGAAAATGTTCATAAAGAGGGCATATTGGCCACTTCACGCGTGCCCGCCGATGCGAAAGTCATTGAGCAGGTTCCCGCCGCACGCGCCCTCGCGCGGCGGATCGCAGACCGATTAGACTATGTCGGCGTCTTTGCGATTGAGTTTTTCGCAGGCGAAGATGGCCCCGTTTTCAATGAAATGGCACCCCGCGTCCACAATAGCGGGCATTGGACCATTGAAGGGGCACTTACCTCGCAATTTGAAAATCATATTCGCGCTGTGGTGGGCCTGCCTTTGGGATCCACCCGCCTGTCAGCACCGGAAGTTGAAATGCGCAACTTAATTGGGGCAGACGCCGACAAGTGGCTGGAATGGGCATCTGACCCGCTGACGCATCTCCACCTCTATGGCAAGCACGAGGCACGACCGGGCCGTAAAATGGGTCACATCACGCGGCTGAGCGGCCTGTAACAGCCGCCACAGCCTTGGCTCAGTGCTTGGCAGAAGCCTCTGGCTTTTCAATATTCACAGCCAGCGGTGGCCCGTCCGCTGTGGGCACGGCCTTTTGAGCTGACTGAAAATCTTGCAGCGGTGCGCCTGGCTGCGGCTGGGTCGGGGCGGGCAGATTTTCCGCCGCTACAAATGCCAAGCCCAGCGAGGCGATCAGCACGGCAAACCCAATAATCCCCACACGGCGGGCAGGGACCATCCGCTCGACCAACGCGTCTTTGAGTAAGAATTGGTGGCGAATGGCACCAATGACGTGCAACGCCAACAGACCCAGCATTGCCTTCGCCAAGATGCCGTGCACCTCTTCCGCCACTTCGTGCACATCATGCCCCCAATTGGGCAGATGCGGCCATGGCACGACATCAAACAGCAAAATCGGATTGATGACGCGCGAGGTTGAAACCAGCACCCAGCCTGACAAAGGCACGACAATCATCACCAGATAAAAGCCCCAATGCACTGCGGTCGATAAACCTTGGAAAAGGCCTGAGTCTTGAACCTTTGCCGGGCGAGGGGTGGTCAAGCGCAAACCCAAACGCCACAGCGAGAGCAGCAAAATGGTGATCCCAATCGACTTGTGAAGCCCCATCACCCAAAGCCGCTCGGGACCGCGGGACAGCTCTTCAGCGCGCTCCCCAAGCCCAAAATTGAAGATCAGCATCAAAGCGATGGCCCAATGCAAGAGCATGGCGGTGGCGGAATAGCGGGTGGCCTGTTTTGTCATAGGCCCAACATGCGCCAACATGCCGCCGAGGAAAAGACCCAATTTCAACTCAGCGCAACAACGGGCTTCAGTTTAGCCAAAATCGTTTGCCCTGCGGGCCCAAGCGCGCATCACGAGAGCGAAAATTCATTTCCCCCAATTGAAATAAAACCAAGCTTGAGGAAAATCTTACTTGCCACCACCGCCCGGGCTGCCAACAAGAGCTGCAGCAAAACGCAAAAAAGGGCGGAGCAAATGACACGGGTTGAGAGCGATGCCCAATTGGCCAGACGGCTGGCCGAAGCGGCAGGCGCCCTTCTTTTAAATGTGCAGCGCAGCAGCGGCCTTGATGGCAAGGCCTTGGGCGATGCAGGCGATGCGGCTGCCAATCAGCTGATTATGGATGCGCTCCGTTTGGCCCGCCCGAGTGATGCCATTTTATGCGAGGAAGAGCGTGATAATCTCTCTCGCCTATCTGCACGGCGCGTTTGGATTATCGATCCGTTGGATGGCACGCGCGAATTTAGCGAAGGGCGCAGCGACTGGGCCGTGCATATCGCACTTGCCGAAGATGGCGCGCCGCATTTGGGGGCAGTAGCACTGCCTGAATTGGGCGTTGTGTTGGGGTCAGACACGGCGCCCATGCTCCCGGCTGCCAACACGCCCCCGCGCATGCTGGTTAGCCGCACGCGCCCCGCTGCAGAAGCCGTCGCGGTGGCGCAGGCTTTGGGGGCAGACTTGCTGCCTATGGGGTCGGCAGGTGCCAAAGCCATGGCCGTGGTCCGCGGTGAAGCCGATATATATCTGCATACCGGCGGCCAATATGAGTGGGATAATTGCGCGCCCGCTGCGGTTGCTTTGGCGGCTGGCCTCCACGTTAGCCGCGCCGATGGCGCACCGCTGCGCTATAATAATGAAGACCCCTATCTGCCCGATCTGCTGATCTGTCGACCAGAATGGGCGGCTCCGGTTTTGGCGCTGATGGCAAAATAGGCCTTCTAAGCCTTGGCTTCCCTCGCTTCGCGCACCATGCCATAGCGGCCGAAAGATTTTTAGGAGTGAGGCAGCATGGGTGATTTTCTGACCGTCGAGCGCAAGGGCCGTATCGCCATCCTTCGGATGAACAAGCCAGAGTCGATGAATGCGATTGGCACGCATGAAGATTGCGAAGATATTTGTGCGACGCTGCAGGCCTTGCAAGATGATCGCAGCGTTAGCTGTTTGATCCTGACGGGCAGCGGCAAAGCCTTTAGCGCGGGTGGCAACCTCAAATCGATGCAAAACCGCCAAGGCATTGGCGTGCTCGATCAGCCCGATTCCACGCGGTCCAATTATCGCCGCGGTGTGCAACGCGTGGCGCGCGCGCTGTTGGATGTTGAAATCCCCGCAATTGCCGCCGTCAATGGCCATGCGGTCGGGCTGGGTGCGGATTTGGCGTGCCTGTGCGATATCCGCATTGCCGCCAAAAGCGCGCTGTTTGCGTGCAGCTTTATAAAGGTGGGCATTGTCCCCGGCGATGGCGGGGCATGGGCGCTGCAACAGGTGCTTGGCTATGCCAAGGCGGCAGAATTATTCTTTACCGGGGATCGCTTTGATGCCGATACCGCCAAGGAGCTGGGCCTTGTCAGCCAAGTGGTCGAAGATGATCAACTGATGGACGCGGCGATCGCAATGGCAGAGCGGATTGTTTGCAATCCACCCCGCGCGCTGCGCCTGACCAAACGCTTGCTGCGCGAAGCCCAGCACAGCCGCATGTCAGACATTTTAGAACTTTCAGCCGCCTATCAGGCGATTGTCCACGAAACAGCGGACAATCGGGAAGCGATCAACGCCTTTGTTGAGAAGCGGCCGCCGGTGTTTACGGGGGAGTGAGGAGCGCGACTCACTCAACCCACAACACATCAAAATACCGGCACAAACTTCCTTAACGCATTTAGAATACGTATTTTATATTTCCACCAAACTCATTCGAATTATGGTAAGGAATGGCATCACAATAAGCTCATTATTTTACACAGTGCTTCTGAATTAATTTTTGGCGGCGCGGTAGCATTGGAGATATTGTATGTCAGACGCCTCGCCGGATGAAGAAAGAGATATTTTCGTCGGCGGCGGGATCGTTATTGGCGGAGCAATTGGCGCAAGATTCGGCTCCCTATCTGGATCAGAGTTTGGAGCCCTTCTGGGCTCTGCACTATGTGCGCCCGCGGGCCCGGAAGTGGCGGCGGGTTGCGCCATCGCAGGAGCTTTGGCGGGTAGTAATATTGGTTCGATAGAAGGACGGGACGT
>JAGWVG010000319.1 GCA_018970965.1 Alphaproteobacteria bacterium
GCCATCAGCCGAACGCCTGCCTTTTGCATTCGGTCATAAGCGCGCCCCACTTCATCCATGGTTTCGACTTCGACCATCAGGTGAACGCAGCCGCTCGGCACATCGCCTTCAAACAATGCCAAACTGTGATGACGGCCATTGTCGCAATGCATGAAGTAGATGCGCTGCTCAGGCCCGCCAGGGCCAAGCGGGCGGTGAACCAGAATATCTGAGACGCCAAATTCAAGGATGTTTTCCAAAAAGGCGCGCGTTTCTTCAATATTGGGTGCGGGCAAGACCATGTGGCCCAGCCCCAAAGCCCCGGTCACAAATGCCGGAACCCCAACAGGAGAATGGAACCGATCAAAGCTACTTACAAAGCCAAGTGCCAGTTCGTGTCGATTGCCTGCCGGGTCGACAAACCAAACCATTTCAAACACATGGCGCAAAGCCAGCTCGTCCGGCGTGGCGCGCTCAAAGGCGACCCCCGCACGCTCCAGACGCGTTAAGGCAGATTGAAATTCAGCGGCATTGGGAACCTCCCAACCACTGGCGAAATAGCGGTCTTCGTCTGCGGGCTGAATGAAAACGCGGCCTGCGCGATCGTCCAACCGCAGCGCAAGGCCATGCGGCACATCATGCGCTGACATACCAACAACTTCTTCACCAAAGCGGCGCCATGCCGCAATGTGACGCGATGTGATCACCACATAAGCAAGTGCTGGAATCGCCATGACAGCCTCCCTCTTCTGATTGAAAAGGTGCAGCCATCGCGCAGGGCGAACATTGACCTAGGTCAAAAATATCTTCTGATTTCGTGACTCAGGCAGAGTTTTTTGACGCAATTAAAAGATTTTTTGGAATTTAAGTCAGTTTTTGCGTATTTTAAATCATCAATATCTACGAATTATACGCCACCCACTCCATAAGCCTCAGCAAGAGCCAAAAGCCGTTCAGCCTGCTTCAAATGCGGAATATCAACCATCTTTCCATCAAGGCCAATGGTGCCGACACCGGGGTTTGCGGCAAAAACCTCGACCACCCGACGCGCATGATGCACCTCTTGGACTGAAGGGAGAAACGCCTCGTTGATAAGCGCCACTTGTGCCGGGTGTATCGCCAAGCGACCAGAAAAGCCCTCCGCCCGCGCCGCGCGGCAAGATGCCCTCAGGCCCGCTTCATCGCGGAAATCGGCATGCAAAGTTTCAATGGCCTGCACACCGCTGGCATGTGAAGCCAAGAGGCAGAGCGACCGCGCCATTTGGAAGGTGAACATCCAATCCCCATTGGCCGTGCGATTGCCGCTGGCCAAAATGGCCGTTGCCAAATCTTCGGCACCCCAAGTGAGGCCGGTCAGACGCGAAAGACCTGCAGCTGCAAATTCGCCCAGATGAAAGGGCGCGACGGCCGTTTCCGTGGCGATGGCGATAATGCCCGTCGCGGTATCTGCGGCACCGCGCGCTGCTTCAAAGGCATCAAGATAATGGCTCAATTGGCGGACACAGGCGGGGCCATTGGTTTTCGGCTGCATGATGCCGTCGGGCATGGCGGGCATAATCTGTGCCAAATCTTCCAACACCATGCCGCTGTCGAGTGGATTAATCCGCACCCAATAACGCGGCGCGTCGGCCCCGCGCGGCGCCGAAGCCAGAAAATCTGCCACGCGCTTGCGCGCATCCGCCTTTTGCGCCGGCGCAACTGAATCTTCCAAGTCGAGGATCACGGCATCCGCGCCGCAGCCCGCCACTTTAGCGAGCTTCTTCTCGCTATCGCCGGGGATGAACAGCAAGGAACGTAGTGGTAAGGCCGTCATGCCGCCTCCACTGGGCGCTTGCGCTGCAGACCCGTGCGTTTGCAGCTGGCGATAAGATCGCCATGTTGGTTGAACGCCTTGTGCACGAAGGTCACAATCCCGGCATCGGGGCGCGATTTGGACTCGCGCAGATCAATGACTTCCGTTGTGACGCGCACTGTATCGCCGTGGAAAAGTGGCTTTGGAAAGCGCACTTCATCCCAGCCCAAATTGGCAATTGCCGTCCCCAAAGTCGTATCGCCCACCGAAAT
>JAGWVG010000320.1 GCA_018970965.1 Alphaproteobacteria bacterium
CAAGGCTGCAATGGCGGGGCGTGCCACGCGCAAATGTACATCATGGGCACCTTGCTGCGGCATGGCTCAGACGTGCAAAAAGCCCATTATCTGCCACAAATCGCGACAGGAAAGCTCCGTCTGCAAGCCTTTGGCGTAACAGAACCGACCAGCGGGACGGATACTCTGTCGCTTAAGACCACCGCCCGGCGCGATGGCGACGACTATATCATCAATGGCCAAAAAATCTGGACCAGCCGTGCAGAGCATTCTGATCTCATGCTGCTTCTCGCGCGCACCACGCCCCGCGACCAGGTTGCCAGCAAGACCGATGGCCTGTCCGTCTTTCTTGTCGATATGAATGCCGCCAAAGGCAATGGCCTGACCATCCGTCCAATTGAGACGATGATGAACCACAGCACCACAGAGGTGTTTTTTGAGGATATGCGCGTGCCGGCCGCCAATTTGATTGGCGAAGAAGGCAAGGGCTTTCGCTACATCCTCTCAGGCATGAATGCCGAACGCTTGCTGATTGCGGCAGAGTGTATTGGCGACGCAAAATGGTTCATCGAGAAGGCCAGCACCTACGCAAAAGAGCGCCTGCTGTTCAACCGGCCAATAGGACAGAACCAAGGGGTGCAATTCCCTATTGCCCGTGCTTATGCACAAATGCGGGCGGCCGATTTGCTCGTGCAAGAAGGCTTGCGCAAATATGAGTCCGGCGAGAATTGTGGCGAGGAAGCCAATATGGCCAAAATGCTCGCCGCGGAGGCAAGTTGGGCGGCGGGGGAAGCCTGTATTCAGACGCATGGCGGCTTTGGCTTTGCAGCTGAATATGACATTGAGCGTAAATTCCGCGAGACCCGGCTCTATCAAGTTGCCCCGATTAGCACGAATATGATCCTTTCTTACGTGGCCGAGCATGTGCTTGGCCTGCCACGGAGCTATTAATGGGCGCTTGGGATGCGTGGATTGGACGCAGCGAAACGCGCGAGGACATTCTGACGCCGGGACTGCTGGCGCGCTTTAACGCTACGCTGGACCGGACAGGCGATGGCAACAGAGCCCCTCAAGGGGTGCATTGGTGCCTGTGCCTTCCTGATGCTCCAACAACAATGCTGGGCCAAGATGGCCATCCCTTGCGTGATCAAAGCCCCGCCAGCTTTTTGCCTCCCATTCCGCTACCGCGCCGCATGTGGGCGTCGAGTGCCGTCGAATTTCTCGGGCCACTTCACGCTGGGGAACCTATTCGGCGCGTGTCCACTATTGAAAAAATCAACGAGAAAACGGGCAACAGCGGAACATTGGTATTTGTGGACGTTCGCCACGAGACATACGCCAATGGCGCCAAAATTGTGCAAGAACGGCAAACAATCGTCTATCGCGAGGCGAGCAGCGCTCCAGCCACACCGCGTCCGGCCGATTGCGCAGAGCCCCCTATTTCTGATTGGCAATGGCACCGGACCATAACGCCAGCCGAACCGCTTCTGTTCCGCTATTCCGCGCTCACCTTTAACAGCCACCGTATCCACTACGACTTGCCGTACGCGCAGGGCGAGGAAGGCTATCGCGGGCTGGTGGTGCATGGCCCCCTGATGGCCACATTGCTGCTGGATCTTGCGGCGCACTATCTAGGGGCAGATGCGCTCCGCTATTTTGCCTTTCGCGGGCAAGCCCCCGCTTTTGCCGGAGAGCCGCTCTATCTTGTTGGGAAACAAAACGGCCCGACCATCCTGTTGGCCGCGCTGGGCGGAGATGGCCGGACCATAATGTCAGCAGAGGGGGCGATCTAGCCGCTCCCTTAGGCAAAAATTAAGCGTCTTTGTGCGGCAGAATGAGGTATTTTTCACCTGTGCGCTTGGCGTTATAGGCATGAAGCGTATCGAGATTGAGCGCCTCTTCCAGCGAGATTTCATGGCTGTAATGGCTGGCAAAGGTTGTCGTGAGTTCAGCCACGACACGCGCGCGCATCTTTTCAGCCACTTCAGGACCCGCCTTTTGCAGGAAGGGCGTTAGCAGCCAGCCCGCAACCGACCATTGGAAGCCAAA
>JAGWVG010000038.1 GCA_018970965.1 Alphaproteobacteria bacterium
GGCGCGCCTTCCCGGCCCCACCGCTCGGCCACGCGCGTCAGCAGGGCATTGCGTCGCGCTGCCAAATCCATCACGCCACGCGCGCTGCATTCTTCTGGCCAGCGCGACAGCACCCGGATCAATAAATCCAAAGAGGCTTCCCAATGCGCAGACAGCCCTTCAGCCAGTTCCACAGAGCGCAAATCTGAAACTGTCCGCTCTTCGACCAGCAATTGATCAAGCACGCGGCCCAAATCGCCCGCCAGCCGCATGGCTTGCGCCGCATCCATCGCGCTTTCGGATTGAAGCAATCGCGCAAAAATCATTTGCCGCTGCAAAGGCTCGATCGCGGGCGGCAGCGGGGCTTCGCTCAGCGGGTCCAATGCAGGGCCCGTGCGATCATCCAGCTCGGGGTCGCCAATCGGCACCAAACGCGGCATCAACAGGCCATGGTCTGCCTTGCGCACAAAGGCATCGCTCATCGCCTGCACCGCGCGGTTGTTGGGCAGCAGGATAATCCCGCGTGCGAGCGCCATCGGGTCAGTCCCATGCTGCGCCAAAATGCCTGTCACCAGTGCATCCGCAAAGGCCCGATGAGGCGGGATGGTGTAAACGGCGGGGTCGCGCCGTTCAGCCATGGGCAAGCACAGCCTCGGTTGCTGGGATGGCGGCAGGCGTACCGACATCAAACCACAGCCCTTGATGGACGAGGCCGAAGCAGCGGCCCTCTGCAATTGCGCGGTCCCAGAAGATGTTGGTTGAAAATGGCCCCTCGGGCGCATCTTTCAGCACCCGCTTCGACAACATCTGAATGCCAGTATAGACAAAGGGCGCCACCTTGCCCGGTGCGCGGCGCGACAAGCGGCCAAGCCCATCCATGTGGAAATCGCCAGAGCCGCCATGGTTGTGCGCGCGCGCCTGTGGCACCAGCAGCAGCAGCGCATCCATTGTCGCATCATCCCAGCGGCTTGCTAAATGACGCAAGGTATTGACCGGGCCGTCTACCCAAAGATTATCACTGTTGACGCACAGAAACGGGTCGGCATCAATCAAATGCCGTGCGTGCATCAGGCCTCCGCCCGTTTCCAGCAATTGTGCGCGCTCATCCGAAATCACAATTTGAGGGCCAAGGGCACGGCGACGGCAATGCGCTTCCAGTGCATCCGCCAGATAATGCACATTAACAATTGCCTTTTCCACGCCGCCTTCGGCTAGGCGGTCAAGGCAATGGTCCAGCAGTGTTTTACCACTGACTTCCACCAGCGGCTTGGGGCGTGTCGCGGTGAGCGGACGCATGCGCTTGCCAAGCCCAGCGGCCATGACCATCGCGGTGCGCGGCGGGGCCGCATCAACATCTGCCGAAACAGCCAAAGGCTTAGCTGCCTTACTCATGGCTGAAAGTTAACCCAATAGGCCGCACGCTTTTCAGCCGGCACATGCGCATCAAACCAGTCGCGGACCGGGGCCAAAGCAGGCTGGGCCAGATTGCGTTCCAACAAGCCCCACATACGCGGTTGGAAATTCGTGTAATGCGGTTTGCCATCGCGCTTCCACAGACGGATGAAAACGCCCAAAATCCGGGTGTTGCGCTGGGCGCCCAAGGCCCAATAAGCGGCTTCAAAATCTGGTCCTTGCCCGGTTTGCGCCATGTAACGCGCCAGCTCTGCCGCCTCGACCTGAGGCGTCACATCACGCCGCGCATCTTCCAACATGGAAACAAGGTCATAGGCTGGATGGCCAACCAATGCGTCTTGAAAATCAAGCAAGCCAAATCGGGCAACCCCGGATTGGCCGTCCAGAAGCATAATGTTTTCGGCATGATAATCGCGCAATTCGGTAACGCTCTGCCCCTGTGCGTCAATCGGGCCAAGCACGGCTTGCCAGGCCGCGACAAAGCTTTGCTTATCCACCTCCAGACCAACGGCGGGGCAATACCAATCGGTAAACAGCCCAATTTCGTCGATCCATTGCGTCAGGCCATGCGGCTTCAAGCCCGATGGCGGCGCGTGGCGATGCAGCTCAATCAACACATCAACCACACCACGATAAATGCTGGGTTCAAGCGAAAGATTTGCATCCACGGTTTCGCGCATCCGCACCGAGCCGAAATCTTCAATCAGCAACAAGCCCTGATCCAAATCGCGCGCCAAAATCTGGGGTGCCTTAAGGCCAATTGACGTCAGATATTCTGCAACGTGAATGAAAGGTCGAGGGTCTTCATGCGGCGGCGGTGCATCCATCAACACTGCGTTGCGCGCGCCATCAACGATGCGGAAATAACGGCGAAATGAGGCATCCCCCGCCAATGGCAGAATCTGCGCTCCTGCCCAGCCAGCCTGTTCCAGAAAAGCGGGGGCGCCGGGCGGTGGTGTCATCTGAAGGGCCATCGCTCTTCCCAAGACGGGGAGAGGCTGGCTGTCAAGCGCCGCGGGCCATCTGCGGGCAGCGAGATGTGGAGACGCAATGTCTGCGGCCACAGCCAGCCAAGCCGTTCCGGCCATTCAATGATCAACGCGCCATCATATAAGGCGTCATCGAGCCCCAATTCTTCTGCATCCTCGGCGCTATCAAGCCGGTAGAGGTCAACATGCCAAATCGGCAGCCGCACTTGCGGCGGGGCATAGGGAATGACAAGCGCAAAGCTGGGGCTTGGCGCATCTTCATCAAGACCCAATTCAGCGAGAACGCCGCGCGCAAGGCTGGTTTTGCCCGCCCCTAAATCGCCTGACAGGGCAAGGACATCGCCCGGCCGCAGCACGGACGCCAGCGCACGCCCCGCATCATGCGTGGCTTGAGCGTCAGCCAATAGATGTGTCTTTTCAATCATGTGCGGGGCAACTCTATCTGCACCGCAGTGCCTAAGCCAAGCTCTGAAATCAAATTGAGTGTCCCGCCATGGCCTTCAACATATTGGCGGGCCAAAGGCAGCCCCAATCCTAACGACCGGCCACTGACATCATCCGCCTGCGCGCCTGCGCGACTAAACCGGTCCAAAGCCCGGGCTTGATCGCGCGCATCCATGCCTGGCCCATTATCCGACACAACAATCAGCGCAGCCTCATCTGTTCCGCTGCCATGCAGCAGAACACGCCCGCCCTCAGGGGTATAAGCTATGGCATTGCCCATCAGTTGATCGAGGGCCTGGCGCAAGCGCCGCACATCTCCCAAAACGGCACCAAGACTGGGCTCAACATCCAACACAAAATCCAGCTGTCGCGCCGCCATTTGGCCAGCCATGTCCTCAGCAATATCCTGAAGCATCTGGGCCAGATCAACGGGCTTATGCTCCATGGGCAAGGCCCCAGCATCGCCCTGCGTTAAATCCAACACATTATCAATCAGCGTGCCCAGCCGCTCGGTCGAGGCCAAAATCGCTGCGATATACTCACTGCCTTGCGGGCTCAAAGGCCCGGCAAGCCCGCCTTGAAGCATTTCGGCAAATCCTTGGATCGACGTAAGTGGCGTGCGCAGCTCATAGCTCATATTGGCCACAAAGGCCGATTTCATACGATCCGCCTCTTCCAGCGCGAGTGCGCGTTCGCGCAGCATTTGTTCCACCTGACGGCTATCCGTGACATCCAACATGGTGAACAGCGCGGCACCATCCGGCAGTGGAACAGCTGCAAAATCATAATGACGTCCGTTGCGGAAGGCAAAGCGGCCTGTGCGCTGTTTGCGATCCTGTGTGGCGGAGCGGACAAGCTCACGCATCAGGCCGGCGCGCTCAGGTGCTGCAAGTTTGGGGGCTATCGCTTCTGCCAAAGCATCGACACGCGGGTGGCCCGAAAGAAACTCCTCCTCAAATTCCCAAATATCAACAAAGCGGCGGTTCCATGTGCTTAACCGACCGCTCGCCTCAAACACGCCAATCGCCTCAAACAAATTGTCCAGCGTCGCGCGACGCACACGCAGCAGTGTATCTCGCGCAATTGCCAGTTGGGCCTGTTCGGTCCGATCCTCAAAAATGGTTAACAGCCCACCATCAGGCAAAGGCTGCGCGACACAGCGCAAATGCGCGCCGCCCGGCAGCACCCAACTTTCTTCAATCACCCCGTCTGCGTGTGTAAACCATTGCCGCCGCTCTGCCTTCCAGGCCGGAAAATCGCGCATTTCTGGCACACGACGGGCCTCGCGCATGCGGTCTAACAGCCGATCGAAATCGGGGCGCTCGGCCACCCATTCAGGCTTTAACCCAAAGAGCTGCTGAAATGGCTGATTGCAGAACACCAAGCCATGGTCGGGCGCAAATTGCGCAACCGCAGCCGACAGCCGATCCAGCGTATCGCGCTGCGCATCAGCAAAGCGACGAAAGGCGGCACGCGCGCGCTCAACATCTTCGACATCAATGGCATAGCCAGCCACCCCCGCGTCCCCCAGGGGGACATCCACCAAGCGGATTGTCCGCCGTTCTCCCTGCAACGTGGCCGGGACAACGCGCGATACAACCTCGCCCGTGTCACGTGCCTGTGCCGCGGCTTGCAGCGGGCTGAGGCCCTGCGCGTTATCAGACAATTCCAGCCCGCGCTGCACAACCTCTTGCGCATTTTCTGCTTCAACTGCGTCGACATAGGCAGAATTAACCCGCATCAACCGCAAATCAGGGCCGCGATGCCACATGGGGTAAGGCGCGGCCTCTAAAAGGCCCGAAATCGTTGTAAAATCGGCGATGATCCGGTTTGCATCGCTGGTGAGACGCGCAATTTCAGCGCTGGTTTCCGTTGTATCAAATACCCAGATCACCACGGCTTTTGGCCCAGCAATTCGGCTTGAGGCCAGCGCGCCACGCGCCAGCAGCGTGCGGCTGCCCTTTTGCGGCACAAAGCTGCGTGTAAAGCCGCGCGCTGTTTTGCGGGCGGCCTCAATATCAGCCTGTAGAAGCGCCAAATCATCCGCCGTCAGGCCCGTATCGGCAATCGAGAGATCCGCAATCTTTTCAGGCATGCGCATCAGCCCCAGCCAAGACATTAAGCGCGGTTGTGCCTCCACACGACCATTTTGTCGGATAATCAATGGGCTAGCAGGTGCGCCATCAAGCAAGATGGCCAAGCGATCTGCCTGATCGCTGTTGCGGCTGACGCGGCGCTGCAAATTCAACCCGGTTGCAAGCGCCCATGCGCTGGCCGCAAGCCAAAGCGCCATGACGGATCCCGCCAAGAACGCGGCTGTGGTCGAGAGAGTCAACATCCCCCAAAATACGCAAAGAGGCCCGACACCATGTCGGACCTCTTACGAAGATCAGCGGCGGAAAGAAACCGCCCTGTGGTCTTAAAACCAATTAATAGCGGTAATGATCTGGCTTGAACGGCCCTTCCGCTGTCACCCCGATATAGGCCGCTTGCTTGGCAGACAATTTGGTCAGCTTAACGCCCAACTTTTCCAAGTGAAGCGCGGCCACCTTTTCATCAAGATGCTTGGGCAGAACATAGACCTTGTTGTCATACTGGCTGTTCTTGGTGAACAGCTCAATCTGCGCCAGCACCTGATTGGTGAACGACGACGACATGACGAACGAGGGATGGCCCGTCGCACAGCCCAAATTGACCAGACGGCCCTTGGCCAGAATGATGATTTTCTTGCCATCCGGGAATTCCACCAAATCGGTGCCCGGCTTGATCTCATCCCATTTATAGTTGGACAGGGCGGAAATCTGAATTTCGCTGTCGAAGTGGCCAATGTTGCACACGATCGACATCGGCTTCATCGCTTTCATATGTTCAGCGGTGATGACGTCTTCATTGCCCGTTGCCGTGACGAAGATGTCGGCGCGTTCCACCGCTTCTTCCATTGTCACAACTTCATAGCCTTCCATCGCGGCCTGCAGCGCGCAGATCGGATCAATCTCCGTCACCAGCACGCGCGCGCCACCCTGACGCAACGACGCGGCCGAGCCTTTGCCCACATCGCCAAAGCCCGCAACGCAGGCAATTTTGCCTGCCAACATCACGTCAGTCGCACGGCGGATGGCATCCACCAGCGATTCCTTACACCCATAAAGATTGTCGAACTTTGACTTGGTCACGCTGTCATTCACGTTGATCGCGGGGAAAGGCAGCTTGCCGTCCTTTGCGATCTGGTACAGGCGATGGACACCCGTGGTCGTTTCTTCCGACACGCCCTTAATGTGCGCGACCGACATCGTCAGATAACCAGGCTTTTCCTTGATGAAGGCCTTTAGCGCACGCTGAAACTCAACTTCTTCGGCATTGCCGGGTTCGGGCAGCGTTTCGCCTGCTTCAAGGCGCGCGCCCCAAAGCGCAAACATGGTCGCATCGCCACCATCGTCCAAGATCATATTGGCAGTTTCATTACCCCAATCAAAAATGCGGCCAACATAATCCCAATAATCTGCAAGGCTTTCACCCTTGACCGCGAAGACGGGAATGCCGCGCGCCGCAATAGCTGCCGCTGCATGATCCTGCGTCGAATAGATATTGCACGTCGCCCAGCGGACATCCGCCCCCAGATCCACCAGCGTTTCAATCAACACGGCCGTTTGGATCGTCATGTGCAGCGAACCGGTGATACGCGCGCCCTTGAGTGGCTTTGACGCGCCATATTCGGCACGCAGCGCCATCAGGCCCGGCATTTCGGTTTCAGCAATTTCAATTTCCTTGCGACCAAAATCGGCAAGGCTCAGGTCAGCGACGACATAATCATGGGCCACGGGATATTCTCCGGCAAAAATGAATGGCTCGCCTCTAGCCGCTGCAGCGCGGCTTGGCAATGCAAATATAAAGCTTTCTTTATATCCTAAACTCAGGCGGTTCCACTTGCGGTCGATAACAAACGCGGATCAATGCCGCTGGCGTGAAAGGCGCGTGCCCAGCGCTCTTCTGCCGATGCTTCAAAAACGATGGCATCGGGCCCAGCTGTTACATGCCAGCCATGATGATGCATCTCATCATCCAGCTGGCCCGCACCCCAGCCCGCATAGCCCAACGCGACCACCCAGCGTGACGGGCCACGCCCCGCCGCAATTGCCTTGAGAATATCTTGCGTGCTGGTGAGGCCCCATTGATTTGCCACTTGGACTGTCCCGTCCCCACCCCAATCAGTTGAGTGCAGAACAAAACCTCGCGCCGGCTCAACTGGCCCGCCATAATGCACTGGCACATCGGGCGCATCGCCAGCTTCTATCCCCAATTGCGTCAGCAGCGAATGAAAACTGATACCCTCAAGCTCATGCCCAATGCCGACGCCCAGAGCGCCCTGTTCGTCATGCGCGCATATGGCAATGACGGCATGGTCAAAGCGCGGATCTCCAATCCCCGGCATCGCCAATAACAATTTTCCGGTCAGGAATCGCGCATCTGTCATCGTGCCATATTAGCCCAAAGCGGCAACAACAAAAAACGGATTGCACGGCTTGGCTGCCAACACCCTCGGCACAACGGCCTTTGATGCCATAAGCCAACCGGAAAATGTAAAATTATGCCTGCGCAGCCTGACCGACGCTGTTCATTCCCCCGTTGATCATCTTCAGGGAACGAAATGCCCGCAGCCGCGTTTCCCTTCACGAGAAAGGGGGATGATCCACTGTGCTATCCGAAGCCCATCAGGACCGCGACATTTGGAGTCCGCCCTTGCCAAGCGATGGCAATTTGGACCGATTTAGCGGAACCGCCTTTGCCCTGCGACAGCATCAGCATGTGACGCGCGGGTTGGAGCGGCCCGATTTTTTATATCACATCCAGCACGGCTGGGCGGGGCGCTATCGGCTAATGTCCGATGGGCGGCGGCAAATAACCGCCCTATATTTACCCGGAGATATTTGTGACCCCTGCTGGCTCGATGGCGGTCGCGCTGTGCAATCTGTTGTTGCCCTCACGCCGCTGCAAACAACGCGCATCTCTCGACGCGAGTTAGAAAGCCAAGTGTCCCTCGATGCAGACATGATGAAATTTTTGCTGCGTCAGGCGCGATTTGCGCAGCAAATTCAAGCCGAATGGCTCGTCAATTTGGGCCGCAAAAATGCGATGGAGCGGCTCGCCCATCTCTTGTGCGAGATGTACTGCAGGCTGTCGATGTCAGGGCATGTTTCCGGCACCAGCTGCGAGATGCCGCTTACCCAATTGGACTTGGCCGATTTGGCGGGGCTGACGCCTGTTCATGTCAACCGCACCTTACAAGAAATGCGCGCCATGCATTTGATTGAATTGCAATCGCGACGGCTGACAATTCTGGATTGGGCGGCCATGCGCCGGATTGCATGGTTTGATCCGCAATATCTGGGCTTCAAGATCCCGGCAGAGCGCCTGCAAGCCGCCGCCTAAGAGATTCCCCGGCAGGAAGGAAAAGGCCAGTCCCACGGGGCCGGCCTTTTCTTAAATCAGCGCGAACGGGGCGGAATTAACTGGCAGACGTAAGCTCTGACGCGCGCGTGCCTTTTCTGCCCGGCGTCACCTTATCCTCGAAAGGCGGCCCATCGATAAGCGCCGCCAGCGCAACGCGGCCGCGCGCCAAGCGGCTTTTAATTGTCCCCACAGCGCATCCCATAATGTCTGCAGCTTCTTCATAAGAGACACCATTGGCCCCAATCAGCAGCAATACTTCGCGCTGTTCCGCCGGTAATTTGAGCAACGCGGCCTGAACATCCTGCACATTGAGCCTGTCATATTGGGTTGGCCCCGCAACCAAAACCCGCTCTGCCAACTCCGGATCCCAAGAGGCCACTCGAGCATTTTTGCGCAGCGTGGTGTAATAATGGTTACGCAAAATCATAAAGATCCACGCCCGAAAATTCGATCCAGGGGCAAAGCTTTCCCGCGCAGCCCAAGCCCGCGTCATGGCATCTTGCACCATATCATCCGCCAGATCACGATTGCCACACAAGCCGCGCGCAAAGGCACGTAACGAGGGAATGATAGCAACCAAAAGGTCGCGAAAATCCTTATCGCGTTCGACCGATGTAGAAGGGTCTTTGGAGGTCATTCCTCACCCGTCTGTCGGGTAATTTTCCGATCAATCTCCCCAAGCAAACGCAAAAATTCATCCGGCAGGGGTTCGGCAACCACATCATCATGAAGCCGCCGCAAAGCCGTTCCTATGGGATCATCTGCGGGCTTCATTTTATCGCTTGCAGACCGGGCACCCTGAATGAGCGCTCTTTTCTTCGGCATCGCGACTGGCTCCTGCTGCTGCAAAGAAACTGCATTTGTCACGATGTCCGATTTGCCTATAAAAGTCACCTGATATGCCCCCTTGCACGGGACAGCATGCTGACCCGCGCTGGTGGAAACGAGCGGAGCAAGAATTTGTTCCGTGAACGGGAACTCTCTTTTTTGAGAGACGTTTATAGCTGTGGAAGCGGGAGGACATATGCCATTCATGACAACCGTCGCAGCGGAGCTGCCCTATTTGCGCCGCTATGCGCGTGCCGTGACCGGATCGCAGGATCTGGGCGATGCCGCTGTGCGTGAAACGCTAGAGGCACTGCTGCAGGCCCCGCAAGAATTTGATCTGCAGCAGCCCCCCAAACGCGAGCTTTACCGCGTTTTCCATCATTTCTGGCGGCGCGAGGCAATTTCGGCACTCAAATCGGCAGGACCACTTTCACATCTCACACCAAGATCTCGGCAATCCTTGCTGCTGACCGCAGTTGAGGGATTCTCAATCGATGAAACGGCCCATATTTTGGAAATTTCTGTGGCAGATGTGCGGACGGATATTGAAACGGCACGGGCGCAACTGGCAGATCAACTTGCCGCAAACATCATGATCATTGAGGACGAGACAATCATCGCCCTCCACATAAAATCGATTCTGAGAGATATTGGCCATCATGTGGTGGGCGTCGCCCGAACCCGCAGCGAGGCTGTGGAATTAGCGGCGCGCACCGCGCCCGAACTTGTGCTTGCTGATATTTGCCTTGCCGATGGCTCCAACGGCATTGATGCCGTGAAGGATATTCTGGCGCATATGGATGTGCCAGTCATCTTCGTGACCGCCTTTCCCGAGCGCCTGCTGAGCGGCGAGCGTCCCGAGCCGACCTATTTAATACCCAAGCCCTTTGACGCGGCAGTGCTCACTGCCACCATTTCTCAGGCTTTGCTGTTTCATGGCGAGCAACAGGCAATGAAGCGCAACACGGCTGCTGCTGCGGGATCTAATGGTCTAAGAGCCCATAGGGGTGCGCGTGTTGCCCGTTAGCTGACCTCTGGAGACTTTTTTGATCAACCCTTTGGGCTGATATTCATGCCTCTTCGCTCGCCGTGCTGACGCCTAGATCGGGCACACCAATGGATCGTCGTCCGCCAAAATCGGTGCGGACCACAATCAAGCCACTTTTTTCCATATGCTCAATCAACCGCCGCACCCGCCCTGGGGATCGCGTCCCATAGGCTTGTGCAAAGGCCTCATCACTGGGGCACGCTTCGCCCGCCAAGGCGGCACGCGCGATCATCAAATAGGGCGCAAGCATATCATCCGGCACACGCTGCGCGAG
>JAGWVG010000321.1 GCA_018970965.1 Alphaproteobacteria bacterium
AGTGCGTTTCCGACCCCACGCTCAAAAAGCTTTTTGGTCACAATATTATCCGGTGGAATGGGGCCCATATGGTTAAACACCAGCAGTCGCGCCCCAGCCTCTTTTGCAAGTCGTGCGGCATCAACGGGAGTGGCATGATAATTGCCGACTTCGCTGATGACCTTCGCCAGCTTGGCATCACCGGCGCGTTGAAGCGCCGCGATCATCAGTGCGCGTGCCTCTTCGCTCTGCCCTTCATGGATCAGGACATCAACACCCTTGGCGTGACGCAGCAAATTGCGGCTGTAGAGGGTGTCACCTGAAATCACGACGGAGCGACCCAGATAGTCGAAGCGATATCCTACAGCTGGATAAACGGGCTCATGCGGTACTTGAAATGCGGTGATGCGGAGCCCCTTCTCCTCATAAATGATTTTGCTGGCCATATGGTCACGCCGCTCGATGGCCCCTGCAAGGCCAAAAGGCTTGGCTACAAGCGTCGCTGCCGTTTCAGACAGGTTATGTTCTGGCGCGCGATAACTGGCATCCGGCGCATAAGCAGTGTTGAACCCGCTCACAATTTGGTCGACACCATCTGGGCCATAAACAGGCAGTGGCGCTGAACGGCCAGCCACCCAGCTTTGAAGGCGGAACTCACCCAGATCGCCAATATGGTCGGAGTGAAAATGGGTGAAGAGCACGCCCGCCAGCCGTTTCATTGGGAAGCGCCATCGGCTGAGATTATTGGCAGAGCCGGGGCCTGTATCAACCACAAAGGCCTGGTCCCCCGCAATGATAAGCGTGCAGGATTTGGCGCGCGTTTTGCTGGGCGGCGGCGGGGATGTGCCACAAATCAGCACTTGCAAACCCGTGGGCTGCGGGTCCGCGAACGCTTTTTGCGACACCATGCGGTTCACGCCTTCGGCGACCAGCCAATCCTGCACTGGGGTGAATGAGAGCGAAGCCCAGCCAACACCCGCAAGGCTCAGAATAAGAGCCGCTGCCCAGATAGATTTGCGCGCCATAAAATCCCCGCGTCTGTTTGGCTTAGGCCGCGCGGACAACCGTGCGCTGGCGGCCAAGGTCCATCTGACCATCGGCAGTTGCGATGCTGCACTCGACGACATCGCCGGGCTTTAAATAGCGCGGATTTTGCAGCTGGCCTTTAAGGAACATCATAAATCTTTTCTTGGGCGACAAGAATTTGCTGATGAACATCTTGGCTTTGCCAGGCACTTTGAGGGCAACGCCGGCGGGCGTTCCCGTGGCAATCATATCGCCGGGCTTAAAGTCGCGCACGCGTGACAATTCTGTAAGGGTGGCGACCGGACCAAAAATCATGTCAGATGCGGGGCCGCGCTGGCGTTCTTCACCATTGACGCTCAACGTCAAGATAAGGTCACCATAACGCGCCATTTCGTCTGGGTCGGGCAGCAACAAAAAGGGCCCTGTTGGGCCAAAGCTGCGATAAGATTTGGCTTTGCAGAATTGCTCATGGCTAATCTGCACATCGCGCGCGGACACATCATTGGTGACAACAAGGCCCCAAATCCATTTGTGCAACGTCTGTGGCGTGGGATCAATTGGGCCGGTGATCGACGCGCCAATCACCAATCCAAGTTCGACCTCATAATCCAATAATTGCACATGGGCAGGTTTTACGATGTCATCATTTGGTCCCGAGATACACGAAGAGGCCTTGTGGAAAATAACGTTGTTCACTTGGCTCGCCGGGTCACGACCCACTTCAATCAAATGGCCCGCATAGTTGGTGGCCTGGCAGACATAATCGCCATCTGATGTCACTGGCGACAATAAGGTTACGCTGTCGAGCGCAATTGGTTTGCCGGTGGCGGCGCGCGCCGCTTCCCGCCCGCCTTCTTCAAAAAATGCGCGCGTGGTGGGCCAAGTGCCTTTAATCGGCAGAATGCCGCCTGCCTGATGCACGCCCCATTGTGGCGCGCCTTTGCCTTTTTGAAACCGTACAATCTGCAATGCCATAGCTTAGTCCTTTTGTGTCCAGCTGCGCGCGGGCGCATCAAT
>JAGWVG010000039.1 GCA_018970965.1 Alphaproteobacteria bacterium
CGGTGTAAAGGCGTACGAAATCCTCCATGCCCTTTTCACCTTTTGTGCGGGCCCGAAGAGTTGAGTCTATTTCCAGCCAAATCAGCAGGCCTTCGTTATAATAATCCTCACTCCGCTGGTAGCTGACCCATCCTTTGGGGCGACGTGCGGTGATGATCGGATCACGAGTTGTGTCTTCCACATCGCGCCAATCGCGTGCGCGGCGAATGTCTTGGGTTGCAGCAATGTTGGCCAGAGCATCGAGTGTTTCTTGTTTGCTAAACAAGCCCGAGCGGGCCCCCAGAACATAGCCCCAAAATTGGTCTTGCCCCTCATAAGCCCAGAGCAAATCATTGACGAGGGGTGTCCGAAAATCTGGGACCATCTGCCCGGCAGGACGACGATATTTGCCAATCCAGGCATGGCTGAATTCATGCGCCAAAAGATTGCGCCGGCCGGGGCCCGAGTTCCACTCGGTAAAATACTCTGGGTTGGCGCCGTTTTCGGAAGAGCGATGATGTTCGAGGCCGATGCTGCCCATTTGATCAGTCAGCGCGAGCAGGAAATCATAATGATCATACGGCGTCATGCCGAACAGCTTGACTGCCTGATCCACCAGCTTCTTGTGCACATCAATTTGTGCAGGTGTGGCGGCCAGATATTTCGCATCGTCGGCCACAATGTTGAGCGTAACATTTGGGGCAAGCGGTTCGGCTCGGAAATGCCGGCCTGCAAATACAGGGGAATCAATCAGGGTTTCATAATCGACAGGCTGATAGTGCACGTTATTGCCGGTTGTTGATGCCGGGCGAAGCGCTGTGGCCGCCTTCCATCCGACAGGCCAAGTCACACTCGCAACCACTGGGATGCGCCGCGTAAACCAGCCAGCCGGATAAAGAGATACATCCTGCCATTGCAAGTTCATCATATCCGGGGTCACGACGATCCGGCCTTGGTCGGGCTCGGTGGCTGAGAGGAATTGGAAGTTCACGTCCAATTGCTTCACACCTGATGGAACATCGACGTGAAAGGCAAATACATCTTCAGCATCACGCTTCCAGTCGAGCTGCTTCCCATTGGCTTTAATCACAAGCCCAGCAAGCTTTTCGATTTGGCCGCGTGGTGCATGCGTGCCTGGCAACCATTTTGGGAATAACAGGACCATCGGCCCCGCTTGGGGCACCGGGATGGTCTGCCGGACTTTAAATATCGCTTGGTCTGTGTCCGTCGCGTCGACATCTAGCGTCATTGTGCCTGGAAAGGGCATGTCTTTTGCGGCGGGAATTGTCTGTGCGGCAAGGCCAGCAGAAATCAGCGCAAATGGCGCAAATAGAACAGAAAATTTCATGCAATCCTCGAAATTTAACTGAGTACCCCATGCAAGGATTTGCGCGGACGGTCCAGTGGCTATAGGGGCGCAGTTATGGCGAAGATTGAAACTCCAAGACCGATCCGTGGCACGCAGGATATGCTGGGCGAGGTTGCTGACCGCTTCGTGCGTGTTGTTGAGACGTTTGAACGTGTCCGGCGGCTATATGGTTTTAGGCGCGTTGAGGTTCCTGTGATTGAGCCGACGGCTGTTTTTGCGCGCTCGCTTGGCGAAACAACTGACGTTGTCTCGAAGGAAATGTACAGCTTCGATGATCGTGGTGGTGAGTCGGTTACTTTGCGGCCAGAGTTTACGGCTGGCATTTGCCGCGCCTTTCTAACGGAAGGGTGGCAGCAGCATGCGCCGCTGAAGCTGGCGACGCATGGCCCCTTATTCCGCTACGAACGCCCGCAAAAGGGGCGGTATCGGCAATTTCACCAGATTGATGCCGAGATTATCGGTGCGGCTGAGCCTGCGGCCGATGTCGAACTGCTTGTTTTTGCCGATCAATTGCTGCGTGACTTGGGTATTTCTGAAGGCGTTACATTGCACCTCAATACGCTTGGCGATGGCGGAACGCGCGCCGCTTGGCGATCTGCTTTGATCGAATATTTTTCTGATCACAAAGCGGATTTGTCGGAAGACAGCCGCGATCGGCTTGAGAAGAATCCGCTGCGTATCCTCGACTCCAAAGATCCGCGGGATCGGCCCATTGCTGATGCTGCGCCCGATATTGATACCTATATTACGGACGAAGCCCGTGATTTCTTCGGCTCGGTAACTGAGGGCCTGTCGGCGGCTGGCGTGGCTTGGACACGCGACAGTCGTCTGGTTCGTGGGCTCGATTATTATCGCCACACGGCCTTTGAGTTTGTGACAGATCGGTTGGGCGCGCAGGGCACTGTGCTGGGCGGGGGCCGTTATGATGGCTTGATGGAAAGCCTCGGTGGTCCAGCAACGCCCGCCGTCGGTTGGGCTGCAGGTATTGAGCGGCTCGCAATGTTGCTGGATGCACCGCCGCCGCCGCGCGTTCATGTTGCGCTTGTCCCGATGGGCGATGCAGCGGCGCTCGCCGCCACTGGAATCGTTGCCCAATTGCGCCGCGCTGGCATTTCAGCGGATCTGGGCTTTAAGGGCAACATGAAGAAGCGCATGCAAAAGGCGAATGATCTTGGTGCGCGCTTTGCTATCATTCTGGGCGATGATGAACTGGCCAAAGGCGTTGCAAGTGTGAAGGATTTGGCAAGCGGCGCGCAACAGGAAGTCGCGTTGGACGCGCTGGTGGCTGCTGTTCGCGCATGACCCAGATTTCTGCTGACCGGTTGGCCGCCATTCTGGCGCGGCGCGATGAGCTTCAGGCGCAATTGGCGTCAGGGGATTTGCCACCCGACCGCTTCGTGGCCCTGTCGAAAGAATATGCGGAAGTCGAGCCCGTGGCCGAGGCGGCGGATGCGCTGCAAAGCCTGCGTGCGGAATATCGTGATTTGCAGGCCATGCTCGAAGATCCTGAGATGCGCGACATGGCAGAAGAAGAGCTGGCCAGTGTTAAGGCCCGCCTACCCGAGGCCGAGCATGACATGGCAGTGCGCCTTTTGCCAAAGGATGCGGCGGACGAGCGGTCTGCCATGCTTGAAGTTCGCGCAGGGACAGGGGGCGATGAAGCCGCGCTCTTCGCTGGCGATCTCTTCCGCATGTATCAGCGTTATGCCGAGACGCAGGGCTGGAAGGTTGAGTTAATCTCTGCCAGCGATTCTGAAGTCGGCGGCTATAAAGAAGTTGTCGCGTCGATCACGGGTGCAGGCGTGTTCGCCAAACTTAAATATGAATCGGGTGTTCACCGCGTTCAGCGCGTGCCTGTGACTGAAAGCGGGGGCCGTATTCACACCTCAGCGGCAACTGTTGCTGTTTTGCCGGAGGCAGAGGAAGTTGACGTTCAGATTGAGGATAAAGATCTGAAGGTTGATATCTATCGGTCGTCGGGTGCTGGGGGGCAGCACGTTAACACAACTGACTCAGCCATTCGCATCACGCACATTCCCACTGGCATTGTTGTCATTCAACAAGATCAGCGGTCACAGCACAAGAATCGCGCGAAGGCGATGCAAGTGCTGCGGACGCGCCTCTATGAGCGTGAGCGGGAAATTCTTCATGCTGAACGCTCGGGTGCCCGCAAATCTATGGTGGGGTCGGGCGATCGGTCAGAGCGGATCCGCACTTATAATTTCCCGCAGGGCCGTGTGACAGATCATCGCATCAACCTCACGCTGCATCGGTTGCCCGAAATTCTCATGGGGCAAATGGACGAACTGATTAGCGCGCTGATTACGGCGGACCAGGCCGAACGTCTGGCGGGGTTGGATGACGCTGCGTGATGCGCTGAGCGCCGCAGCAGAACAACTGGCTGCCGTCAGTCCGACGCCTCGGCTTGATGCGGAGCTGCTGGCTGCCCATGCCTTGGGCGTGGACCGCAACCAACTGCTTCTGATGCATTTGAAAGATACCGTGCCAGACGCGCTGCGCGGGCTGTTGGAACGACGGCTGCGGCATGAGCCCGTTGCCTATATTACCGGCGAGGCCAGTTTTTGGTCGTTAGATCTGAATGTTCGGCCGGGAGTGCTGATCCCGCGGCCGGATAGCGAAACGCTGATTGAAGCGGCAATTGACCATTTTCAGTTTGGCGCGCCAGATGTTGTGCTTGATCTTGGAACAGGCTCGGGCGCGTTGTTGTTGGCGGCACTCGACCATTGGCCGAAGGCCCAGGGGCTGGGCATTGACCAATCTCAGACGGCGCTGGATGTCGCCATTGGTAACGCGCAGCGTGTCGGGGTTGCGGATCGCGCGACGTTCCAACTTCGGGATTGGGGCGCGGGGCTGGAGGGGGTCTTTGATCTCATTTTGTGTAATCCTCCTTATATTGCAGATGGTTACCCGCTGATCCGTGATGTGGCGGACTATGAGCCAGCCTCGGCCTTGTTTGCCGGTGCGCAAGGGCTGGATGACTATGTGCGCTTAGCCCCTGACATTGCGCGCTTGCTGTCCGCGACGGGCTGCGCCTGTGTAGAAATTGGCTTTGATCAGGGGCTTAGCGTTGCTGCGATTTTTGACGCGCACGGTATGGATGTCGCCTTGCGGCAAGATTTGGCTGGGCAAGATCGCTGCCTTGTGTTGCGTAAAAGGCCATAATTTCGCTTTGCTTTGACGGGATCTGTGCTAGGGCGAGTCTTGAAAGGCGATGCGCCGTTTGCGGGGAAGCTTGAAACCGCGCCGCTGATCTCATCCAGAACCGGGCTGACTCTCTAAAATTCGGCTTGGCTGACGGGCCACCTGAAAAGTTGGTCCCATGATGATTAGGTTCTCCGCAGTGTCGGGAACTTGGGCCACCCCTTGATTTAAGGAATGGATCACTTGCTTAATAATCGTCAGTCGAACCGCCGCCGTGGTCGTGGTCGTGGGCCACAAGGGAATGGCGGGCGCCAGGATAATGGTAGCCGGATTGATAACCGCGCGCGCGGCAATGCCCCCCAGCTTCTTGAAAAATACAAGAATTTGGCGCGTGAGGCGCAGCTGCAGGGTGATCGCGTACTGACGGAATATTATCTGCAGTTTGCAGACCATTATTTCCGCATTGTTGCTGAAAACCGGGCGCGGTTTGAAGAAAGCCGCCAGCCACGCCGTGACGAATGGCAAGCCGAAGACGGCTTTGAAGGCGAGGTGATCGATGAGGCGCCAACGGAAAGCGGCGAAGCAAGCGAGGAGTCTCGCGAGCCGCGGCGTGATCGCCGTCCGCAGCGTGACCGTCGTGATTACCGCGATCATCGCGCGCCGCGCGAAGGCGCTGAAACAGACGCGAGCAATGATGGCGCAACAATTGATGTTGCAATTTTGCCGCCAGCCTTGGGCGTTTCGGCAGATCCGATCCCTGATTTGGATGGCGAGCCGGCACCCGTGCGTCGGCGGGGGCGTCCGCGCCGTTCAGCTGCTGAAGAAGCCGATGCCGAAGCGGCTGAATAAGTCAGTCTAACGCAGGATATGATAAGGAACTGCCGGTGGTAACATCGGCAGTTTTTTTATGCGCGCCGCTGTGCTTTATCCTTTATGTGTCAATTAAATGACAAGATGTCACAGAACTGTCATCAAAGTGTTTCAGTTGCATGACAAGCTGATTAAGGGCTTGGCGAAGCTGGCATAGGATTGCGAATATGAAGATCACCTTGCGCATTGCATTGGTTACGACCTCGGCATTGACTTTGCTTTGTTCTGAGCCCGTTTTTGCAGAACAAGTTGAAGCATCGCCTGCGCAACCCGCGGCATCGGCGGCGCAGGTTGAGGCCTTGCAAAAGCAGGTGCAAGCGCTGCAGGCACAGCTGGATGCGCTGAAGCAGCAATTGCCCAAGGCTGTGCCAAGCTGGCGCGGCGCTCCACAATTTGCAGATAGCGACGGCTGGTCTTTCAAGGTGCGCGGGCGCCTTCATTATGACACGGGCTATATCGAAACGCCGGGTGATTATGCCGCCAACCGAAATTTGGGGTTTAATAGCCGCGTCCGCCGTGTCCGCCTTGGGGTGGAAGGTTCCATGCCCGGGGGCTTTGGTTACAAAGTGGAAGGCGATTTTGCCAATGCGAATGTTGGCTTTGGCGATGTGTTGCTGAGCTGGCAGCCCAAAAGCAAAGACATGATTGTTCGTGTTGGCAATTTTGAAACGCTGGATGGCCTCGATCAAATCAGCAGCTCAAACTACATCACCTTCCTTGAGCGCGCGCAAATGAATGATGCCTTTGTGAATACGCGGCGTCTGGGTGCGGCAGTTGCTGCGCTTGGCAAAGATGAGCGTTATCGCATCGAAGCGGGGCTGTTTACCGCACATGGCATCGATAACAGCTTTGATAATGATGGCTGGATTGGCGCTGCACGCGCGGTCTATGCGCCCAGCTTAGGCAATGGCCGCTTGCACTTGGCGCTCAATTATCAGCACCGCGAATTTCAATCCAACAATGGCGGCGTGGCCAGCGTCTCTGCAAATGCGCCCTCGACCAATCAAGTGGCGCGCTACCGGGCGCGGCCTTTCTTGCAGACCACGGATGTTCGCTTTGTTGATACGGGCAGCTTTGCCGCCAAAGGCGATGACATTATTGGGCTGGAAGTCGCAGCGATTTATCCCAAGCTCTATATGGCTGGCGAGGCGCAGTGGACTCGTGTCCGCACGTATCGTCCGGGCGATGTGGCAACAGGCTTGGATGCATTTGCTGCTGCAAGCCAAGTTGCGCCTTCGACCAATCCCAGCTTTTTTGGCGGCTATGCGGAAATTGGTTATTTTCTGACTGGGGAAACGCGGGGCTATAAAGATAATATCTGGGGTCGAACCAAGGTATTAAATCCCCTGTCAAAAGGCGGGCTCGGCGCTTGGCAGATTGCGGCGCGTTTTGATTATCTCGATTTGAACTCAGACGCGCTGCAAGCAGCGCGCCTGAATAATTTTGGCACGGGCGTTGCGACGTCCGCCACAGATGCGGTGCGGTTGGGGCGCGGTGGCACGCAGTCCGGCATGATTTTGGGTCTGAACTGGTATCCAACGGATTATGCGCGGATCATGCTCAACTATATTCGCATTCATGTCGATGGTGGGCCTTTGGCGTCGGTCGTGGAGCCGCAGAGCACGTTGCCGGTGAACCAGCGCAGCTACACAACCAATGGTTTGGCAGTGCGCACGCAATTTGATTTTTAAAGCTCAACTCCGCGCGATCAGCCTTTTGCCGGCAATTCGCGCGGTCGAAAATCATCATCCAGCGCGACAAAGGTAAAGACACCCGTCGTCACCTTTACATGTTCTTCGCCGCGCTTGCGCTCGGCAATTACATCAAGCCGGATGGCAATTGACGTCCGGCCGCGCCGTTCCACCTTGGCATAAATTGAAATCAAATCGCCGAGCAGAATTGGGGCAATAAATTGCATTGCCTCAATCGCGACTGTTGCGCACCGGCCTTCGGCAATACGGCCAGCGGCAATCCCGCCGGCGCGATCCATCATGGCAAGCACCCAGCCGCCAAAGATATGGCCGTTGGTATTGATGTCTGCAGGCTCGGGCAGAACCCGCAGAACAGGGGTCAGGATGTCATCGCTCATGCGTCGTCCGTTTCAAGTGGATCTCGGATCGCGTCATCATGACCAGAGCCTGAGGATAGAAAGACAAGGCCCATCAACGCAGACGCCAATAACACCGAGACGAAGACCCCCGCTGCGGTCGCAATCATCATATGGATTGGGATGTCGCCAATCAGCTTGCTCAGAAAAACGAGGCATCCAATGGTCGCGCCCAGAGAGGCAAGGATCATCCATGCCATCAGGCGGCGATAGCGTCGCCAGGCAAAGGCAGCATAATCAGGATCATCAAGCGAAGATTTGGCAGGTTCCATATCTTTCATTTGGGCCGGATTCGTGGGACCATCAAGTCATGCAGTAAAAAAGACTCGAATTTGCTGCACCAGAGAGGAGGCCTTTTATGACGATAAGGGCGATCCTGCAGGGAAAATCGCAGGACATCATCTCAATTGCTGCCGATGCCTATGTGGCAGATGCAGTTGCGCTGCTCGCAGAAAAACGAATTGGCGCACTGCCCGTGCTGGAAGACGGGCGCATCGTGGGCATATTTTCAGAACGCGACGTAATTTATTGTCTGGCCAGCGCTGGGGCTGACGCGGTTGGGAAGACAGTGGGTGAAGTGATGACCTCTCCTGCAGTCGATACAACGCGGGATATGCCGGTATTATCGGCATTATCGCTTATGACGCGACGACGCATACGCCATCTCCCCGTGGTTGAGAGCGGAAAGTTGATTGGCTTCGTCTCGATTGGGGATTTGGTGAAATACCGGATCGAGCGCATCGAATCAGAGGCTTCGGCGCTGCGCGACTATATCCAGAGTTAAAACCTTAGCGCGCCTGCCTATCGAGGCTGAGCATCTGAGCACGGAGCAATGCGGCTTATTGCGGCCCGGATCAGTTGACCTGCGGCTTTATATTCGCGCGCGCGCGCGAGACGGAGGATACCCATCCAAATTTGGTGATGATCGGTTGCTGGGCTGTGCCGGATATAATGTTCAACAAAAGACAGGCCCGACTTGGCGAGGGGGACCGGCTCATACAGCAATGCATGAACGCATTCCGAGCGGATCGCGTCGGCCAGGCCAGGTTCCTCCAGCCATATATCTAAAGCCTCTAATGCGGGCAGTTGGCTTAGTCCTTCTGTCACGTCAGGAAGGCCCGCGCGCACGCGCCGATCCATAAGCAAGGCAATTTTGGCATTAACCAGTTGCGTGAGGCGATGTGCTTGGCTCGCCTGCAGCGGGTGGATGCGATAATCGATCAGCGCTTCGGGCAGATTGGCGAATTTGCCCAGACGGCCCAAGCGCAACCAAAGATCAAGGTCTTCACAATATATATAGGCGCGTCGGTAGCCACCTGCATTTTCCACGGCCTTGCGGCGGAAGATGACGCTGCTTTGAAAAATGGCCGGCCCAGTGCTGCGCGCCATGATCTCTTCATGGCAGAGCGGCGCCGCTGCTCGGCTGATGGGAAGGATGTTGCCGTTAGCGTCAATGAGACGCAGCTGTGATCCGACAAGGACATGGTCAGGATGCGCAGCCAAAAATCTGAGCTGCAGGGCAAAGCGATCAACATGTGCGATGTCATCTCCATCCATGCGCGCGATGAGCGGCGCGCGTGCTTGGGACAGGAGAAGTTCCAGGGATGGAACTAAACCCCGAGTCGCTTCAAAAAATGGCCTGATTCGCGAATCACGCTGTGCATGGCGTCTGATAATCGCAGCCGAATCGTCCTCCGACCCATCGTCACAAATCAAAAACTCAAAATCCATCCAGCACTGGTCGCGAATGCTTTGGATTGCGCTATCGAGATATGGGGCCGCATTGCGAACGCTCATCACCACTGAAAGCGGCGGCGATTCGACTAGGCGCGGCACGATTCGACCCGGCACGCGGCGATTTCGGCCGCGAATAAGGCTGATTCTGCCGGTCTGGTGGCCTTCGTCGAACAGGAATCTCCCGCACCAGCGGCGCTAAAGTCATCCGGACGGGGGCGTTTTTTGCGGGGATTTCCCATTGTATCACGGCTTTCTGGCGCCTGGGTGTCGGGCTATGCGGGCGTTAAATCTAGCAATTAGGCCCTAAGAAAGGCTTATCTTGGGGCATGGCAAGCGAATGCCCCAAGGGATTGCGTGTCCTTCAAAGGCCGGCCCCGGGCATTGAAAAATTTTTGAAATAAAATTGCAGAAGGGTGTTGACGGGTCAGGGAGTCGGACGTAGATGAGCCCTCGTCGCGGCGATGACCGGTTCCGGTTCTTCTGCCGCTTCCGCAACAGACTAGGCAACGGGGACCCCCCGCTCAAGTGGGGAGGGACAGGTTGTCGGGCCTTTTGCGCTCTTTGACATTGTAGGTTTAGATGAAGGGACATGTGGGCGGCGGCCCCGGGTCTGGCAACTTCAAGGTGTCAGCAACTCGGGTAACCAAATTATGCCGTTCCATGGCTTAGGGGTTCGCCCCTTAGTCAAACATGTCCTATCACGTATCCATTACGTAATAAGATTTGTGCAGGAACGGCTCCTTGAAATGAGCGGTTCGCGCGAGGGACTATTCCTCCTTCACGTGGATCGGACATCAAACTTGAGAGTTTGATCCTGGCTCAGAACGAACGCTGGCGGCATGCCTAACACATGCAAGTCGAACGAGACCTTCGGGTCTAGTGGCGCACGGGTGCGTAACGCGTGGGAATCTGCCCTTGGGTTCGGAATAACTCAGAGAAATTTGAGCTAATACCGGATGATGACGTAAGTCCAAAGATTTATCGCCCAAGGATGAGCCCGCGTAAGATTAGCTTGTTGGTGGGGTAATGGCCTACCAAGGCGACGATCTTTAGCTGGTCTGAGAGGATGATCAGCCACACTGGGACTGAGACACGGCCCAGACTCCTACGGGAGGCAGCAGTGGGGAATATTGGACAATGGGCGAAAGCCTGATCCAGCAATGCCGCGTGAGTGATGAAGGCCTTAGG
>JAGWVG010000322.1 GCA_018970965.1 Alphaproteobacteria bacterium
TATCGCCAGCATGTGCCTGAAATGCTGAAGGCCGCAAAAGCCTGGGCCGACGCCCGAAAGTAACGCCAATCCCTCCCCCTCCCGCTTGCGGGAGGGGATTGCGGGATTGAGCTAGGCCTGACCCGCCTTTTTATAGCGCGCGCGGAATTCCGCTGCGAAAGCTGCAAACTCCCCGCCAGCAATCGCATCGCGCATGGCCGCCATCAGCTGCTGGTAAAACCACAGATTATGCTCTGTCATCAGCATCGCGCCCAGCATTTCGCCAGCTTTAACAAGGTGATGGAGATAAGCCTTGCTCCACGCTCCAGCTGGTGATGCCGGGTCAAGCGGCGTCAAATCTTCAGCATATTTGGCATTGCGGATGTTCACCGGCCCATCCCAGGTAAAGGCCTGCCCATTGCGGCCAGAGCGGGTGGGCAAGACACAATCAAACATATCCACGCCGCGCTCCACGGCGCCGACCAGATCATCGGGCTTGCCAACGCCCATCAAATAGCGCGGTTTATCAAAAGGCAGTTGCCCCGGCGCAAAATCGAGCGTGGCAAACATTGCCTCCTGCCCCTCACCCACCGCAAGGCCGCCAATGGCATAGCCATCAAAGCCAATCTCTTGCAGCGCTTCAGCAGACCGCAGGCGCAGATCTTGATCTAAAGAGCCTTGCTGAATGCCAAACAGCGCCGCGCGGGCGGCATGCTCTGCGCCGGCATCAAAAGCATCGCGCGAGCGTTTGGCCCAGCGCATCGACATCAACATAGAGCGTTCTGCCACCTCGCGTGCCACGCCATGCGCGGGACATTCATCAAACGCCATGACAATGTCAGATCCCAAGAGCCGCTGAATCTCCATGGATCGTTCTGGCGTCAGCATGTGGCGCGATCCATCAATATGGCTGGCAAAGCGCACGCCCTCTTCGGTAATTTTCCGCAGACTGGCGAGGCTCATCACCTGATAGCCGCCGCTATCCGTCAAAATAGGCCGATCCCACCCCATAAACTTGTGGAGGCCACCCAGTCGATCCATCCGCTCTGCCCCCGGACGCAACATGAGGTGGTAGGTGTTGCCAAGGATGATATCGGCCCCAATTGCACGCACATCGGCGGGCTTCATGCCCTTTACCGTTGCCGCCGTTCCAACAGGCATAAATGCGGGCGTGCGGATATCTCCGCGTTTCATGCGGATCACGCCTGTGCGAGCCTTGCCGTCCGTTGCGGCGATGGAAAAGTCAAAACGCGGCGCTGTCATAGAGCGCGCCTATAGAGCGATCCTCTGATTTGCCAAGCGCAGCGCACCGCCGTTTGACATATCCTTGCAGCTGATGTTCTTGGCGCCACAAAGCTATGAGGAGAGGCCCATGCCCAATTTATTTGATCTGTCTGGCAAAGTCGCCTTGGTCACCGGGGGCAATGGCGGCATCGGCCTTGGCATGGCACAAGGCCTGGCCCAGCATGGCGCGACTGTCATTATTTGGGGCACAAATGAGGCGAAAAACGCCGCCGCTGTCGAAAAGCTCACCCAATATGGCGGAGCAGTGCGGGCGGCACGGGTGGATGTAGCTGACGAAGCAGCCGTTAAATCGGCAATGACAGACATCCTCAATGAATTTGGCCGGATTGATCAAGCCATTGCAAATGCAGGCATTGGCCAATCCCGCCGCGATATGTTCGACATTAGCGCTGAGGATTTCCAAAAGCTGGAATCGATCAACGTACATGGTGTCTTCTTCACGCTGCGCGAGGCAGCGCGGCATATGATCACACGCGACAAAGCGGGCGATGGCGGCGGATCCCTCGTGGGCATTGCGTCCACTGCCGCTGTCCACGGCGCGGCGCGCAATGAACATTATGGCGCCACCAAAGGCGCTGTCGTGTCAATGTGTCGCGCGATGGCCGTTGAGCTGGCGCGCCACAAAATTACAGTCAATTCCATCCTGCCCGGCTGGATCACTTCAGACATGACCGCAGGCCTGCAAGCGATGGAGAAATTTAATGAGCGCGTCATCAGTCGCGTGCCTATGGGCGGC
>JAGWVG010000040.1 GCA_018970965.1 Alphaproteobacteria bacterium
CGGGAAATCCTTCGGTCACCCATTGCCGCTCTGCCGCTTGTAATATGCGTGCAACCTCTGGTCCGGCTTGAACGCCGCGCGCAACAATTGCGCCGCCGCTGACGGGGAAGCGCGGGGGCGTCCAATCACATATGGATCGAACATCGCCATCGCCCAGCAATAGCCGGTCCGTCGCAACGTCGATGCCCTGCCAATAGGCCAAGGCGCGTGCGTCAGCCGCATCTTCGGGCACGCGTCCTGCAACGGCCATCATGCGCTTGCGCTGCGCGTTGGACAGCTTCAGGCGGTTGGCAATATCTTCCGCCAGAGCAGGCTCTGGCGCGATCAGTGCCGACAACCGGCGCACGGCATCCGGCGCAATCTGTGCATCAGCTTCGCGGGCTACAAGCCGGGCGAGCGCGGCTGCATCTGTAAATTCCGGAAGAACGGGTTTGAAAATGCCCGTCTCAATCATCAGCGTTATCGCTGGTGCCGGGTTTGGCAGCGTGAGCAGCGCAAGCAGCTCCATCGCAATCCGCTCACGCGAGAGGGCCATCAGATCATTGGCGCGCAGGCGGCAGGCTTCTAAGCTGGGGCCATCAGGCGCGCCTTTGCCAAAACGCGCGTGAAAGCGAAAAAAGCGCAAGATACGCAGATGATCTTCGGCAATGCGCTGCAACGGGGCGCCAATGAAGCGAACGATCCCCCCGGCTAAATCTGCGACACCGCCAAAATAATCAAATACCTCGCCGGTTGCGGGGTCAGCATAAAGGGCGTTGATGGTGAAATCACGCCGAGCCGCATCTTCCTGCCAATCATCCGTAAAGGCGACTTCGGCATGGCGACCATCGGTTGCCACATCGCGCCGCAGCGTCGTGATTTCAAATGGGCGTCCCTCAGCCACTGCCGTAATTGTGCCATGCGCCAAGCCCGTCGGTATCGCCTTCAGTTGTGCCGCGTGCAGCGCCGCGATCACGGCCTCGGGGGCTAAGGGGGTCGCAAGGTCGACATCCTTGGTCGCAACACCGGCCAGTGTATCGCGCACCACACCCCCCACCAGCCGCACTTCGCCATTTAGGGCTGCAACCACCGCGGACAATCCCGGTGTGTCGGGCAGGTTTATCCGTGCCATGCGATCCTCCGGGAAAGATTAACAATCATTGCAGCCGTAGCCCCCCAAATGCGCCGATCGCCCCAGAAAATTTCATAATAGGTTCGGGTGCGGCCGTTAAAGTTTAGCGTGTTGGTTGCGTGATTGGCCGGATCGAGCAGGAAGTCCAGCGGTGCTTCGAAGATGGCAGCAACTTCTTCAGCATTGGCAACCAACGGCAAGTCGGGCGGAACGACACCAATTATCGGGGTCACTTTATATCCTGTGATCGTCCGATAAGGGTCTGTCGCGCCAATCAGGTCCACCTGATCGCGGGGCAGGGCAACCTCTTCTTCGGCCTCGCGCAGCGCTGCGGCAAACAGATCAGCATCATCTGGGTCCATCCGCCCACCGGGGAACGCGACTTGCCCAGCGTGTTTGCGCATCGTTTCGGGCCGCTGTGTTAAAATTACTCCGGGGCGATCTCGATCAGTAATGGCCACCAGAACAGCAGCTTCTACAGCGTCTGCGGGGCGTTCATGATGCAAGCCATCACCATCCAACAAGTGCATATCTTGCGCATGGCCGCTGGCCAGAAGATCTCGCAATCGCGCAGATAGGCTCATGCCGGCTCCATCGCAAAAAAGACGCCGCCGCTCCAGAGGCCGAGCGGCGTTGCCGCCTCTTCAAGCGCCCATTCGACAAGTGCGTAATAGGCGGCCCGGGCAATGCGCGCGTCCATTCCGCCGCGCACATGGATCAGGGGGCGCGGCGCGCCATCGGCCTCTGCAAAGAGGAGGCGATGGTTGGGTCCGGCAAGGACCAAATCCCCTGTGTTGAGCCGGAACGCCAGTTGGCGATCTTGGCCCACGCCTTCGCTTTTGACTTCAACGGCCACAAAGGGCGTGTCGTCGACCGCGATTTCCAGCTTCTCAGCTGGGGTGACGAGCCAATAACGGCCATCTGCCTCGCGTTGTAAAATACTGGAAAACAGACGGACCATCGTCTCGCGCTGAATCAGGCCGCCTTCATGATACCAGCTGCCGTCACCGGCGATGCGCATGTTGCTCTGGCCTATCCTTTCGGGGGACCAGCTCTCAACAGGCGGCAGGCGCCGATCACGCGCCAGCTCAGCAATCTCGCTGAGCGAGAGGGCGGACAAGTCTTTGGGAAGGTCGGGCATCGGCATGCCCCATATCTAGGCCGCTGCGGCGTGACTTGCAAAGTCTGGGTCTGGCCCCAGCAGCCCTTGGGCGCGCACGCCGCCAGCGCGGCGGATGCGCGCCAGCAAGCGGTGACGCTCTACCGGGCCTGGAACATCCCAGCCGCCAGTCGCTTCCGCCGTAAAGCCAAAGAAGCGGCCATAATATTCTGGGTCGCCAATCATCACCATTGCATCAGAGGCGCCCGCATCGGCCGCTTCGAGCAATTTTGTCATCAGGGCTTGGCCAATGCCTTTGCCTTGTGCCGCGGGCATGACCGCCACCGGGCCCACCAGCGTGACAGGATCATGCCCATCATGGCCAGAAATGGCGGCAGGCCATGCTTGGATGGTGCCCAAAAGCTGCTCGTCTTCGATCGCCGCGAAGCTCATTTCGGCGACAACAGGCATGCCTTGCCGAATTTTATACGCGGTTCGCCCATGCCGGTCTTCCCCAAAGGCGGCGTCGAGCAGAAGCTCTACGCGGTCGGGCGCAATATCGGCGAGGGGAACAAGCGTAATCAATCCAACAAATACCTGCGAATCATGGATGGGAAAGGGGGCGCTTTAGGCCCCTTGCCGCGAAATGGAAGCATGATCAGTTGCCGTGGCCGGAAATATCTCTATGGGGCGCGATTATGACTGTCCGTGCTGATCGCCTTGTCCTTGAAGTCGCAAACCTTGAAGTGCCTGTTCTGACCGGCATTTATTCTGAGGAGACGCACCTGCCACAGCCTTTGCGCATTTCGGTGCGGGCTGAGCTGGACTGCGCAGATCATTATGCGCCCGCGACGCCGCTCACGGCGTCCAAAAATTATATGGATATCAAGCGGGCAATGACCCACCTGCCCGAAGGCGTGCATTTCGTTCTGATCGAAGCCGTGGCAGATCATATCATCGAAACGCTGATGGTAGAGGATGCGCGCATCCAATCGGTTGAAGTGAAGATCGTCAAACTCGCCATTGCGGAAGATGATGAGGAAATTGGCGTGACGCTGTTTCGGAGCAGGGATTGAAGATCGCGCTGGTCACCGCCGGCCATCACCGGCTGGGAGCGGCGATTGCCGCACGTCTAGCTGAAGCGGGCTGGGCTTTAGCATTGCACAGCCGAAAGGCAGAAACGCCTGATGCGGCACTTGCCGAGGTTTTGGCGCAGACCCAAGTGCCGTGGCAGAGTTTCGTGGCTGATTTGGCAGACGAGGCTGCAGTTGCCGGTTTGATCCCTGAGGTTGCGACGCATTTCGGTGCGGCGCCAAGCCTAATCGTCAACAATGCCTCGCGTTTTGATTGGGATGATGCCGCAAGCCTTTCGCAATCGGCACTGATGGCGCATTTCGCGGTCAACACCGCTGCCCCCGCTTTGTTGGCAACGGCGCTCGCGCACGCCTTGCCATCGGACGCGCGTGGATGTGTCGTTAATATTCTGGATCAGCGCATTCGTCAGCCAGGCGGAGATCAGTTGAGCTACACTGTCTCGAAACTGGCGCTCTCGGGCGCAACAGAGGCACTTGCGCGCGCGCTTGCGCCCAAGGTGCGCGTCAATGCGGTGGCGCCTGGGCTTGTGATCCCAACGCAAGACTATAGCGACCGGCAGATGGCCGCGCTGAAGGACGCGATGCCGCTGGGCCTGTTGCCGCGCCCAGCTGATGTCGCAGATGCAGTCGCCTGGCTCGCCAACGCGCCCGCCGTTACTGGCCAGACTCTGTTTGTCGATGGTGGGGCCGCGCTGAAGAGTTTTGAGCGCGACTTTCTGTTTTTAGAGCGCGACGCTTAACGCGCGGCGCTCATAGTGCGGGCGCAACTGCCCAAAGCGGTTCTGACAAGCTGATAATCCTCGGCGACTTGGCGGGAATCATCTGCATTTTGCCCTTGGGTCACGCTCTCTGGCATCTGATCAGGCAGAAAACAGGCCAGCCGATACCATAAAAGTGAATTTGCCGGCGGCTGACTGACTCCTTCGTCCACAACTTCGCCCAAGGAAACGAACCAAATTGGCGTTTGTCCGGCCCGCCGTTGAACGGTGAGCGAGGCAGGCCGATTGTCAGCCGTGTCGAGGAAAATTTGGGTTTCACCCTCGCCGGGTAAGCTGCCAGCGGAGTGAAAGGCTGATGCAATGCCCCGTACCTGAGGCGGAGAGTCGGGACGTGCGGCCTCGGCCAATATCGCGCGAAGGGTCGTTTCGCGGGCTAGCGTCCAGGTGATGGCCGCATTGGGCGCAATAAGCTGCCATTCTCCGACGCGCGCAGGTTGCGCGAAAACCAGCGATTCGACCTTGCGAAGCTTGGGCAGCTTGCCACGCGAATCAAATGGCAGATCTATAATATATTTCACTTGGGGTTGTTGACCCTCTGGGGCCTTCATCAGGGCCAAAAGATCGGCTGTTACCAACAAGCGCTGAAACCCGGCAGCCGTCCCGCTGGCAAATTCCCCTCTGAGCGGCTGTGCGCTGCGAATGCGGACATGTGCGGTGATTTTTGACGCAAGTGCGAAATCGGCAAGGTCCGCGTAACTCGGCTCTTGCGGAGCGACTGGCGCGGAACTTTGCTGCGGTGCAGCAAGGGCAACTGCCCCTGTCATTATGGCGACACAGAAAAAGGGGATCCGCACAGATTATCTCCAACACCAGTGAAAGCTGCCAAGATGGCGATTACTCAAGGATATAATATCTCGTTCTGCAGGACAAAAGCGATTGCGTCGGTCCGCGCCCCGCGATAGACGAGGCAGGTCTGTCTGAATAGATTCCAAGTTGCAGACGGGAGCAGGGGGGGCGCCATTTGGTCCAGGCCAACCAGTGCCCCCTGTTGTCGTTTTTTTGGAGGGAGTGTCGTTTTTTAATGGCCTATGCTGACCAAGAGATGAGCGGCCGGCGGATCTTCGCGATCGGTGCGGTGGCCTTGTTGCACGCGGGGGTGGGCTATGCGCTCGTCACCGGCCTTGCATACAATGCTGCCAAAAACGTTTACGAAGATCTCAAGACGTTCGATGTGGCGCCCGATGAGCCCGAAAAGCCCGAGGAGCCGCCACCACCACCGCCGAAGGTTGATCTGCCGCCGCCGCCCAAAGTGACGGTGCCGCCGCCGGTTGTAACTTCGCCGGTTGTGTCAACCAATACCATTGCGCCCATCACCCCGAGTGCGCCGCCGGCTCCGCCTGCGCCGCCAGCACCACCGGCTCCGCCGCGTGTGGCTGAACGGGCTGTCCAGCGCGGTGGCTCGATTTCCGACGAAGATTATCCGTCATCGTCGATCCGCAACGAAGAGCAGGGGACTTCGGTTGCAACCTTCACCATCGGTGCTGACGGTAGGGTTGTGGCATGTAATGCCTCGGGTGCGAGCCCGACATTGGATGCTGAAACCTGCAAGCTCATCATGCGTCGTTTCCGCTTCAAGCCGGCCCGTGGGGCCGACGGACAGCCTATGGAAGAAACGAAATCCCAACGCGTGACTTGGCGTTTGCCGAAATAAGCTATTTTTCGTCTATCCGATTTGATCAGTTTTGAGAGGAAGTTATCGTTATGACCACCGCAACTGAAGCAGCTGCTGTTGCACAGAAGCAGTTCGGCCTGATGCAGGCTTTGGAAGAAGGCGGCTTTGTTTCTTGGGCCATCTTCACGGTCCTCGTTATTATGTCGGCCGTTTCCTGGTACATCATGTTCACCAAGCTCGTTGAGCAGGGCAAGGTTCTGAAGCAGAGCCGTGAAGGCGTTCAGAAGTTCTGGACTTCGTCGAGCATCAAGGATGGTGCCAACAAGTTCGAAAAGAACACCGCATTCCGTCAGCTCGTTGACGATGCTCTGCTGGCTGAAGATCAGCACGGCAAGCTCATCGACGCGCAGGACCAGCATGAATGGATGCACTCGTCGATGCAGCGCAGCCAAGACGCTGTGAACGCAAAGCTCGGCACGGGCCTGGCGTTCCTCGCCACGGTTGGTTCGACTTCGCCGTTCGTCGGTCTGCTCGGTACCGTTATCGGCATCTATCGCGCGCTCATCAAGATCGGCGCATCGGGTGACGCATCGATCGATAAGGTCGCTGGTCCGGTCGGTGAAGCTCTGATCATGACCGCCATCGGTCTCGTCGTCGCCGTTCCGGCGGTTATGGGCTACAACTGGCTGCAGCGTCGCAACAAGCTGATTGCTGAGCGTATGAACACGTTCTGCAACGACTTGCATGGCTACATGATGTCGAACGGCGCTGTCCGTCCGTCGGTTAAGGCTGCTGCTCCGGCTGCTGCTGCAAAGCCGGCTGGCGCCAAGGCCTAATGCGATTGGGCGCGGCGGGCTCTGCCCACCGCGCCAGTTGACTGGAAGGGGTGTTTGGCGTGCCAGCCCCCTTCGTTACGACGATAGAGATAGGAATTAGCCTATGGGCATGAGTGTAGGCGGAGAAGGTGGTGACGACATTCCAATGTCGGACATCAACACGACCCCGCTCGTGGACGTGATGCTGGTTCTTCTCATCATCTTCCTGATCGCCGTTCCGGTGGTCATCAAGACGGTGGAAGTGAACCTTCCCAAGCTCTCGTTCCAGCCGACCACTTCAAAGGCTGAAAATGTGATCCTGACCGTGCGCAACGGGACGGATGGCCAGTGCGAAGTGTATTGGAATGCGACCCGCATGAACTCGACCGAGCTGCTGACGCGTGCAGCGGCCCGTTTCAAGGCCGAAGCTGACCGCCTTGGCCCGGACGCAACCGACCCCGATCTGTTCCCTGAAGTCCACATTCGTGGCGATCAGCGGACTCAGTATCGTTGCATCGGCGGCGTGGTGTCGATCATGCAGAGCGCGGGCTTCATCCGCGTCGGATTCATCTCGTCGCCGGTCATCTAAGACCAGCAGCGAGTGTTTGGAGAATAAACCATGGCAATGAGTTCACCCAAGGGAGACTCGTCCGAACCGATGGTGGAAATGAACACGACGCCGTTGATCGACGTCATGCTCGTTCTGCTCATCATGTTCATCATCACCCTGCCGCCGCCAACCCACGCGGTGAAGATCGACTTGCCGCAGGATTGTCAGCCGAACTGCCCGCCTCCGCCGCCAGTTCTGCCGACCAAGAATGTGGTCTATGTCAGCCCGGGTGGTGTGGTGACCTGGAATCAGCAGCCCCTGACTTGGGCGCAGCTTGACCAGAATCTTGCGGACTCGCAGGATCCGGCCAAGTTCCCGCTGACGCCGGAGCTTCACTTGCAGCCGGACCCGATGGCTCCTTATGACACGGTTGACCGTGTTCTGGCTCGCGCCAAGCGTGCCAAGGTGTCGAAGATGGGCTTTGTGAACAACGAAGCGTATCGCGGCGATTTCTAAGCAATCTGCTTAGGAAGCAAAAGTTTAAGGGCGGTCCTGCGGGGCCGCCCTTTTTCTTTGAGCCATCTATGGTCTGGCTCTGGGCCTTGCTGAAGCGCGGCAAAGGATGTTCGGGAAGGTGCGTCGCATACCAACCAGTTTGTGTTGCAGGGTTTATGGACCGCATGGTGGCGCGCGCTAAGCTGAACCTGCAGATCATACAGGTGCCGATCTTATAAGCGATGAGCGCGAGCCTCCGGGGCCGCGCGGCCCGCGGGATAAGGGCGTTTGGGGGCTTGGTGACGGCTGGGGCAAGCGAGATGCCCGCCCGCTATCTCAAACGTCAAATTGCAGCTTTGCGAGGCGGGCATAGAGGCCGCCTTTGGCGACCAGCTCATCATGACGGCCTTGTTCGACGATCCGACCTTCATCCATCACAATGATGCGGTCTGCGGCGCGGACAGTGGCGAGGCGGTGTGCAATCACAATTGTGGTGCGCTTTGCCATCAGCTGATCGAGCGCATCTTGCACCAGCTTTTCAGATTCGGCGTCCAAGGCCGACGTCGCTTCATCGAGCAGCAAGATGGGCGCATCCCGCAAAATGGCGCGCGCAATGGCCATGCGCTGGCGTTGCCCGCCGGAAAGGCGCGCCCCGCCTTCGCCCATATAGGTATCGAGCCCTTCAGGCAGCTTGCGTAAAAACTCAGCGGCATTGGCGCTCTCGGCCGCGGCCCAGAGCTGATCATCCGTCGCGTCCCATCGGCCATAACGCAAATTATCGCGCGCACTTGCGGCAAAAATGACGGTCTCTTGCGGCACCATTGCCATGCGACCGCGGATGTCCGCTGGGTCTGCCAAGGGCAGCGCCACGCCATCGACGCGCACGGTGCCTGCATCCGGATCATAGAAACGCTGGATCAGCTGGAACAAAGTTGATTTGCCTGCCCCCGAGGGGCCGACCACGGCAACGGTTTCCCCCGGCGCAATGCGCAGCGAAAAATCTTGCAGCGCGCTGACTTCAGGCCGTGTCGGGTAGCGGAAGGTAACATGGTCAAACTCGATGTTCCCCTGTGCTGGCTGGGGCAGTGCAACGGGTTGGGCCGGAGCGGCAATGCCCGGCTGTTCATTGAGCAGTTCTGACAGGCGCTGGGCCGCGCCAGAGGTGCGTACCAAATCGCCATAGACTTCGCTTAGCGCGCCAAAAGCCCCGGCAACAAAGCCGCCTGTCAGGACGAAGGCCGCAATGGCGCCGCCCGTCATGCGGCCCGCCTGCACATCGCGCGCGCCCTGCCACATCACGAGTGTAATCGCGCCGAACATCATGAAGATCAAAATCGCAGTCAAAAAAGCACGGGTGCGGATGCGGTTCTTCGCCGTCGAAAAGGCATTTTCCACCGCGCTCGAAAACCGGCCTGCTTCGCGGTCTTCTTGCCCAAAGGCCTGCACGATTTTCATCGCGCCCAGCACTTCATCGACAATCACGCCGACATCGGCAATGCGATCTTGGCTGCGGCGCGACATATCGCGCAAGCGACGGCCAATGATGAGAATGGGGCCCAACACCAATGGAATGCCCAGCAACAGCATTGACGCCAGCTTGGGCGATAAGGTGAAGAGATAGGCAATGCCACCGACCGCCAACACGATGTTGCGCAGCGCCACCGAGGCAGTTGTCCCCACGGCTTGCTCAATCAAGGTGGTATCCGCGGTCAGACGCGAGGCGACTTCTGCAGGTCGGTTAAATTCAAAATAACTGGGGGCCAGCCGCAGCAAATTATTGACCACGGCAGAGCGGACATCAGCCACCACGCGCTCACCCAACCAAGATACGAAGTAAAAACGGCTCGCGGTTGCCAGCGCCATAACGGCGACAATGCCCAACAGATATTCAAACCAGCGGTCAATATTGCCGCCCGATTGCGCGAATCCGCGGTCAATCACCAGACGGAAGCCATTGGGAATGGCAAGCGTTGCCCCCGCTGCTATCACGAGCGAGATCAGCGCCCCCGCAATCACAAGCGGATAGCGAGCCGCGAAATCCCAAACCATGCGAAGATTGCCAAGCGTGCGCGGACGCGCGGGCGAATTATGCTGTTCTGACATGCCAGCGGGCCTAGCAGTGTGTGCGACGCATCTCAATCCAGCCAGCTACTTATTGTGCATTGCACAAAAGTGGCGAATGGTTCACAAGAGCTAAGTTGAGGGAAGGCTGATATTCTATGCTCTATAACGCCTATGAGATGCAGCGTGCATGGCTTGCCAGTGCCAGCGCTTTGGCCGCTGCCGGTGCGGAATGGCTGGGTAACCCAGCAAATCCCTTTGGTTATTTGGGTGGCGGCCCTTTATTTGCGGCCGCGTTGGATGTGTTTGCGCATGCCGCGGCCCCGCGTGGGAAACCGCCATTTGGGCTTGACCACACGATTGTTGATGGCCGCACCGTCCGCGTGACGGAAGAAATTGTGCATCGCAAACCCTTTGGCCAGCTGAAGAAATTTGTTCGTGAAGGGGTGGAGGGCAGCCCGAAGCTGCTGATTGTTGCCCCGATGTCAGGCCATTACGCTACACTGCTGCGCGGCACAGTAGAGCGGATGCTGCCCGGGCATGAGGTGTATATTACAGATTGGCGCGATGCGAAGGTGGTGCCGCTTTCAGATGGGCGCTTCGATCTGGATGATTATATTGATTACGTCATTGAATTTCTTGATGTGATTGGGCCAGGCGCACATGTGTTGGCTGTCTGCCAGCCTTCTGTTCCGGTTTACGCCGCGATTGCGCTGATGTCGGCTGATAAGCATCGGGCGCTGCCCAAGACGCTGACGATGATGGGTGGCCCCGTCG
>JAGWVG010000323.1 GCA_018970965.1 Alphaproteobacteria bacterium
GCCTCCCATCCCCTATGACCAAAGCCGCGATTATCTGATGCGCGCGCTTGATGCGTCGCTGTCGCGGATGGGCGTCGATCATGTCGAGCTTTGGCAAGTCCACCGCCCGGATATTTTGACCCATCCCGAAAACCTGGCGCGCACGCTGGAAGAGATGGTGAAAAGTGGCAAAGTCGGCGCAGTTGGTGTCTCCAACTTCACACAGGCGCATATTGCCGCGCTGCAAAGCTATCTCACCATTCCGCTGGTCTCAACTCAGCCAGAATTCTCGCCCTTGCATCTTGAGCCGATTACGGCGGGGTTGCTGGATCAGGCCATGGCGACGCGCATGGCCGTGCTGGCTTGGTCTCCCTTGGGGGGCGGACGAATTGCCACCCCCGGCACAGACCGCGAAAAAGCTGTTGCAGAAGCCCTCGACAAGGTCGCAACCGCACAAGGGGTCAGCCGGACTGTTGCTGCCTATAGCTGGATCATGGCGCATCCAGCAGGCGCGATCCCGATTATCGGGTCTCAACAAGTCGCGCGAATTCAAGAAGCCGCGGCCGCACTGAATGTCCGGTGGACGCGCCAAGATTGGTATGATGTTCTGGTCGCTAGCCGTGGGGAGAAATTGCCATGAACAAGCCGCTTGAAATCGCTTGGTTTTCCGCACTGTGTGACGATGATTACGAATTTCTGGGCGTGCCAGATGCGGCCCTTGCTTCAAGCTGGGAGCATTGCCGCAATATTGTGATGCGCGCTGAAGAAGGCGGGTTTGATAACATCCTCCTGCCCTCAGGCTATCAACTTGGCATTGATACCCAGATGTTTGCAGGCGCCATTGCCGCCCTCACCCGCAAAATCCGTCTGCTGATGGCGGTGCGGATTGGCGAAACATGGCCGCCACAATTGGCCCGCCAAATTGCCACGCTCGACCGGATCTTAGGTGCCGCGCCTTGTGGGGCAGCGCGCCTTGCCGTGAACATTATTTCATCTGACATGCCGGGCGAAACCATGGACAGCGAACCGCGCTATGCCCGCACGGTTGAAGCGATGAAGATTCTGAAAACCTTGCTGAATGGAGAGCATCTCTCTCACCAAGGCGAGTTTTATAAGCTTGATCTCGCGCCGCCGCGTGTCACCACATTGTCGGGAAAATGCCCGCCGCTTTATTTCGGCGGCCTTTCCCCTGCTGCGCGCGAGGCCGCGGCAGAAGGGTGTGACGTCTATTTGATGTGGCCCGAAACGCTCGACGGCGCCAAGACGCTGATTGCCGATATGACCGAACGGGCCGCCAAGCGCGGTCGGACGTTGAAATACGGCTTCCGTGCGCATGTCATTGTCCGCGAAACCGAGGCAGAAGCCCGCGATTATGCCAGCCGCCTGCTGTCAAAGCTGGATGCGGATAAGGGCGCTGAAATTCGTGGCAAGTCGTTGGATGCACAAACATTTGGTGTTGCGCGCCAGGCAGAGCTGCGCGCCGCGGCTGGCGACGATGGCTATATTGAAGACAATTTGTGGACGGGGATTGGCCGTGCGCGGTCAGGCTGTGGTGCCGCGATTGTAGGTGATCCTGATCAAGTCGTTGCCAAAATCCGCGCTTATCAGGCGCTCGGCATCGATGCCTTCATTCTCTCAGGCTATCCGCACATGAATGAGTGCGACATGTTTGCGCGCTATGTTCTGCCGCAGCTGGACCACGGCAAGCTCTCGCTCGACTAAGCACGTGTATTTTTTGGGGCGGCCCAGCGCCGCCCCCAATTTTTAATTCGCGCAAAAAGGCCATGATGCGCGATCCAGCTGGCATAGGCCCGATAGATTGGATCATCGCTTAAATGCGCCTCTTCTGTCTTGGCGCGCCAATAATATATGCCGCTGATGCCCGCCATAGCCGCGCAATTGCGGATCATGTCGCTCGGTTTGCCTGTGGTCACACAAAAGGGCAGCACCGATAGCCACCAGAACAGCACCTTAGCGACATAGGCTGGGTGTTTCGTCACCGCATAAGGCCCGTGCGTGATGATGCCGCGATGCGT
>JAGWVG010000324.1 GCA_018970965.1 Alphaproteobacteria bacterium
AACGTCGGCAGCACATCCTTCAGCACAGGGCCAATTGACGCATAGCCGCTGTCAAAAAGAACAAGGCTGTCGCGCGTCTCAATAACCGCCACATTGACATAGGGAAAGCGGATCAACCACAGGCCGGGGCCTTGTGGCTCGATTACCATCTTGCTGCGGGCCTCAGCAATAAGCGCAGGTGCGTCGGACAGCATGGCCCGCGCGATTTGGGCAGAGCTGGCGCCGCCAAACCCATCATTGCGGCCCATATGGCGCATCACATCTGGATGTTCACGCGCAAGTAACTGCCGGCCTTGCTGAACAAGAACATCGTCCGCCGAAAGGGGAAAGCCCGCCGCTAGGAGAGGAGCGGAAACCAATGAAAACAAAAGTGCGGTCCAGCGCATGGCCACTCCTATCAATATTTGCGTAGAATCGTTTGAAAAAAGCTACGCAATCAGCGAAACATAGTCAAACGAGCAATTAAGTGCGCAGGAGAGAGGTCATGAAGCGGGTGCTTTTGGGTGTTGGGCTAACTGCGAGCGTTGCAGCGGCAGCTGTGGCGCAGCAAATGTCGGTGCCAGCGGGCTTAACATTAGGGTCAATGTCGCGCGTGTCGCCGGTTTTAAAGGCAGAGCGCACGAAAGAAAATTTTGAGCCCGCCCTAATGCTTCCGGCCCAACAGCAGGCCGCGCAAGCTAAGCTCGAAGCCCTGTTCAAGAAAACAGGCAAGCGCCCCACTATCCTCATCTTAGTGGTCGACGATCTGGGCTATGGGGATGTTGGCGCTTATGGTGGCGGCGAGGCGCTTGGCGCGCCGACGCCCCATATTGATCGTCTGGCGCGCGAGGGGCTGAAGCTGACCTCCACTTATGCGCAACCCAGCTGCACACCCACGCGCGCTGCGCTCAACACGGGCCGGCTGCCCGTGCGCTCTGGCTTGCTGACACCCAAGCTGCTGAATGATACCGCCGATATCTCGGGCGAGTTGCTGGCCTCCAAAATCCTCTCTCAGGCGGGCTATCGCACGGGCATGTCCGGCAAATGGCATTTGGGGGAAAAGGATGGCACCCGGCCTTGGCAAGTTGGCTTTGATGAATTTTACGGTTTTCTGGGCGTTGTGAACGCCTATCAAGAAGAGCATCCCAGCGCGCCTGATGTTGCCAATGATCCTGAATTGCTGGCGGAGCTGCACTCGATGCCGGGCGACCGGAATGTGTGGCGGGCTTCTAAGGAAAAAGGCGCAAAGCCTGTTGAACAAATTAACTGGGAAAACAGCCGCGATTTGGACCAGAAATTTGCTGCCTTCTCAGAAGATTTTATTCGCCGTGCGGCGAAATCGGGTAAGCCGTTTTACCTCAGCCATAATTTTTCAAAGGTCCATTATTTCAACCAGCCGTCCAAGGCCTTTGTTGGCAAGTCAGCCACCAAAGATGTCTATCGCGATTCCGTGGTTGAGGTGGATGATATTGTCGGCCGCCTCACGCATTTGCTGGAAGAGTTGAAGATTGCCGATAACACGTTGGTCTTCTTTACATCCGACAATGGGCCGGAAGAGGATTCCTACCCTGAAAGCGGGGCGACGCCTTTCCGTGGGGCAAAAGGCACCACGCTGGAAGGGGGCGTGCGTGTGCCGGGCATTTTCTGGTGGCCGGGGATGATCAAAAGTGGTCGCGTGTCAGACGGGCTGTTTGATATGACCGATATGTTCAACACCAGCCTTGCCTTGGCCGGGGTCGATGCCGCGAAGGCGGTGCCTGCGGATCGTTATATTGATGGTATTGATCAAAGCGGGTTGCTGCTGGCTGATGCCGGGCAATCGGCGCGCGAAGCCGTCTATTTCTGGAATGCCGAACAATTTGCAGGTGCCCGTTGGCGCTATTATAAAATGTCGACCTCCGAAGTGCAGGTTGGCTCAGGCAATATCCGTGATTTTGGTGGGCTTGATAACGCCCAGGTGCTGACACCGCTGAACAGCTATATGTATAATCTTTACCTTGACCCTAAGGAACGCAAATCGGT
>JAGWVG010000041.1 GCA_018970965.1 Alphaproteobacteria bacterium
ATTCATCCACCTTTTCATCGCGATCCACCACCTCAACGGCCAATTGCGCATCGCGCGCGGCGTAAGCGTCGAGCACATCTTTCACCATCGATTGCGCGATTTCAGCCATTGTGGGGATGAGGGTCAGGGGTTCGATCTTGGCGCGGCCTTCCACCTCGCCCACGCGCTTTGCGATGTTTTTCGCGTAATCGCCAATGCGTTCGATGATGCCCGAAATCTTCAGCGCAGAAATGACATCGCGCAAATCATCGGCCATTGGCGCACGCAGTGCGATGATCCGCACCGCAAGGCGATCCACCTCAACTTCCAGCGCATCGAGCCGCGCATCATTGGCGATGACTTCTGCTGCCAGATCATTGTCGCGCTTCACCAGCGCGTCGACGGATTTGGCAATGCCAACTTCTGCCAGACCACCCATTTCGGCAATCAGGCCGCGCAGCGAGCCAATTTCATCATCAAAGGCTTTGACGGTATGTTCCACCATGTCTGCGATCCTTAGCCGTAACGTCCGGTAATATAGTCTTTGGTCCGCTCTTCACGCGGGTTGGTGAAGATGTCCGATGTCGGGCCATATTCCACCATCGATCCCAAATGGAAAAAGGCGGTGCGTTGCGATACGCGCGCAGCTTGCTGCATCGAGTGGGTGACGATGACGATGGCGTAACGCCCCCGCAATTCATCAATCAGCTCTTCAATCCGTGCCGTGGCAATTGGGTCGAGTGCCGAGCAGGGCTCATCCATCAGGATGACTTCGGGGCTGACAGCGATGGCGCGCGCGATGCACAGGCGCTGTTGCTGGCCGCCCGAAAGCGCGGTGCCGGCATCTGACAGACGATCTTTAACTTCATCCCAAAGGCCCGCACGCCGCAGTGATTTTTCTACAATTGCGTCCATATCGGCCTTGTTGGCGGCAAGGCCGTGGATGCGTGGGCCATAGGCCACATTTTCATAGATGGATTTGGGGAAGGGGTTGGGCTTTTGAAACACCATGCCCACACGTGCCCGCAGCTGCACGACATCCATCGCATTGCCATAAATATCTTCGCCATCCAGGTTGATCTGGCCTTCGACCCGGCAGCCCGCAATGGTATCATTCATGCGGTTGAGCGTGCGTAAAAAGGTAGATTTTCCGCAGCCCGACGGACCAATAAAGGCCGTCACATGCTCGGTTGCGATATCAATCGAGACATTATCAATGGCCTGTTTCGCGCCGTAATAGACGTTCACATTTTGAGCCGAGATTTTAACCGTTTCGGTGGACATGGATCACCAGCGCGTTTCAAATTTGTTGCGAAGATAAATGGCAAAACCGTTCATCGCGAGCAGGAAGACAAGCAAGACGATGATTGCGGCAGAGGTGTTTTGAACAAAAGCCCGGTCCACCTCATCCGACCAGAGGAAAATCTGCATCGGAAGCACGCTTGAAGGGTCGGTAATGCCGGCAGGCGGGGCAGGCACGAAAGCGCGCATGCCGATCATAAGCAGCGGAGCTGTTTCCCCAAGCGCGCGCGCCATGCCGATGATCGCCCCTGTCAAAATGCCAGGCAGCGCCAAAGGCAGCACATGATGAAACACCGTCTGCACGCGGCTTGCGCCAACAGCCAGTGCCGCATCACGGATGGATGGGGGGACAGCTTTAATTGCGTTCCGCCCGGCAATCACAATGACGGGCATGGTCATCAACGCCAGCGTCATCCCACCCACCAAGGGCGATGAGCGCGGCAAATTGAGCGTATTGATGAACACCGCCAGCCCCAACAAACCGAAAATGATCGAGGGAACAGCAGCCAGGTTGTTGATGGAGACTTCAACAATATCTACCCAGCGGTTCTTTGGCGCAAATTCTTCAAGATAAATCGCAGCCAGCACACCCATTGGAAGCGCAAGCGCAATTGTAACGCCCATGGTCAGCAGCGAGCCCTTTACAGCCGCCCAGACGCCCGCAGTCGCCGGATCGGTTGAATCCGACGCAGTCAGGAATTGCAGGTCAATCCCACCGACGCCCTTGGCGAGCATTGCGACAAGCAAGAAAGCCAAAAAGGCCAAAGAGACAAGAATTGCTGCCAAGCCCAGCGCCTTAAAGCGCCGCTCGGCTGCATAGCGCCGCGCAAGGCGCTTTGCTGTCTCGTCAGACTGCCAGTTGATCCCTGTCTTACTCATAAGCTTCCCGGAAGCGCTTAACGACGCGCAACGCAATAATGTTCAAGGCCAGTGTCACGACAAACAGCACCAAGCCCAGCGCAAAGGCAGACAGCGTTTTGGGACTATCAAATTCCTGATCGCCCGTCAGCAATTGCACGATTTGGAATGTCACTGTCGTCATGCTGTCAAAGGGGTTGGCGGATAGTCGGGCGGCAGCGCCCGCGGCCATAACGACAATCATGGTTTCGCCAATCGCGCGGCTAATCGCCAGCATCACGCCCGCAACAATGCCCGGCAGGGCCGCGGGGATGAGAACGCGTTTGATGGTTTCAGACCGCGTGGCCCCCATCGCCAGAGAGCCATCACGCATTGCCTGGGGGACTGCCGCGATGCTGTCATCTGCCATTGAGGAGACGAAGGGGATGATCATGATGCCCATCACCAAGCCTGCGGCCAGCGCGCTTTCAGTGGAGGGGTTGGCCATGCCAATGGCGCTGGCGAAATCACGGATCATTGGCGCGACAGTGAGGGCAGCAAAATAGCCATATACAACCGTTGGAATGCCCGCGAGAATTTCAAGCAACGGCTTCAACACGCGGCGCATTTGCGCGCTGGCATATTGTGTCAGGTAAATGGCGCTCATCAGCCCCAAGGGGATGGCGACAATCATCGCGATAATTGCACCGATGAAGATTGTGCCCCAGAAGAGCGGAACCGCCCCGAAGCTGCCATTGGCCGGGCTCCAATGCAGGCCAAACAGAAATTCTGTCGGGCTGACTTTTGAGAAAAACAGCCCAGTTTCATAAAGCAGCGAGGCAATAATGCCGCCCGTTGTCAAAATGGCAAGCAACGAGGCCAGCAGCAGGCCGCCCAAAACAACGCGTTCGACATGGGTGCGCGCAGGGAAGGCCGCGGTGATCCGCGTGTAACCGAAAGCGCCGCCCGCAAAGGCCAGAAGCAGTGTGATGAGCGCGCCGAAAAGGTTAAATTTGCTCTGCGCAGCCTGGACGGCGCCCACCAGCTTTTGCGCATCTGGATTAAACACCGCCGCATTGGGGTTCGCCGCCAGCGCATAGGCGTCTGAGAGGACGGCGTTACGCTCCATATCCATCATCGGCAGCGACGCGGCAGTAGGGTCAGCCAGAACCGCCTGATGAATGAGCCCCGGTGACACGCTTTGCCATGTCACAAGACCAATTAAGGCGGGCACCATGATCCACAGAGCCAAATGCCAGCCATGATGGCCAGGGCGCGAATGAAGCGCACCCCGGCCTGTATTCAGTTTCTGCGCCTTTGCCCGGGCGACGAGCCAGCCGATCAGGCCAAGCCCGGCGACCAGAAGAAAGAGTGCAGAAGACGTCATGGGGTTATTTCAGGGTCGAAGGATCCATCAGCTTCATGGATGAAGCGATTTCAGCATTGGTCTTTTGAACATCTGCCGGCGAAACGACCATCCCCTTCTTTTTGAGGTAGCCATCGGCGCCCCAAGCCTTGGAGAATTCAAGCGCAAATTCCTTGATGCCCTTGATCGCCTTCAGATGCGCGGCTTTGATGTAGATATAAAGCGGGCGGGCGCCCGGATAGCTGAAGTCCGAAATCGTCTGATAGGTCGGCTGGATGCCGTCCATCGGAACGCCCTTCAGCTTGTCGGTATTTTCTTCGAGGAACGAATAGCCAAACACGCCAATTGCCTTGGGGTTGGCCGAGATTTTCTGGACAATCAGATTGTCGTTCTCGCCCGCATCGACATAAGCGCCGTCTTCACGGATTTTGGTGCAAATGGCTTTGTGCTTGTCCTTATCGCTGTCTTTCAGCGCCTTCATGGCTGGATCGGTGTCGCAGCCCTTGGTCAGGATCAGCTCAGCCAGCGCATCGCGCGTGCCCGAGGTCGAGGGCGGGCCATAGACGCTGATCGGAATTGCCGGCAGCGTCGGGTTGACGTCAGCCCATGTCTTTGCGGTGTTTGGCTTGCCAAACGGCGTTGCCGCGAGCGCCTTATACACGTCTGCCGGGGTCAGCTTCATGTTCGGGCCGCCTGACGCTTCAGCAAAGGCGATGCCATCAAGGCCGACTTGAATTTCAACGATGTCTTTCACGCCGTTTTTGGCGCAATCTTCATATTCCGACTTTTTGATGCGGCGCGAGGCGTTCACGATGTCGGGGTGGGCAACGCCCACGCCAGCGCAGAACAGCTTCATGCCAGCACCCGTGCCAGTCGACTCGATCACAGGCGCCTTAATACCTGCAGTTTTGGCCGTTGCTTCGGCAACAGCCGAGGCAAAGGGATAAACGGTCGATGAACCAACGATGCGCACGAAATCGCGGCTGTCACCAGCCCCCGAGTTGCTGCCGCAAGCGGTCAGCGCGATAGCGGAAACGGCCAATGCCGCAAAAGTAGGAACGAAACGCATGGATTTATTGCCCTCCTGATCGAGTCGGGATCGGAAGTATGACAGTTAAATGACACTTCTGTGACATAGGCTTAGTAGGGCGGAAATAGGCAGGTTGCAGTCGTGCCTTGCCCGACACGGCTGGCGATGTCGAAGCGGCCGCGGTGCCTTTCGACAATGTGCTTCACAATTGAAAGCCCAAGGCCCGTGCCGCCAATTTGGCGGCTACGGCCCGGGTCTGCGCGATAAAAGCGTTCAGTAAGCCGCGGCATATGCTGGGCAGGGATGCCTTCGCCCTGATCGATAACGGAAACGACGATCCAGCCAGATGCCCCTTTTTCTAGCTTTACCGAGACAGGCGTCTCGGCGCCCCCATATTTCAGCGCATTATCAATCAAATTGCGGATGACTTGGGACAGCTGCCCCCTATCCCCCGCAACAATCGCATCAGCCACATCGCTGTGGAGAGTGACGCGATCCGGCTGTCCAGATTCGCCCACACATTGTTTGGCGACACTTAACAAATCTACTTTTTCAGTAGGTTGTTGGTGTTTGGTCGCCTCAATGCGAGAGAGCGACATCAAGTCTTCCACCAAGGCCTGCATGCGGTTGGCTTCTTTGGCAATGATATCCAAGAAGCGCAGGCGCGTGGTTTCATTGTCGCCAGCCTTGGGGTCTTTCAGGGTTTCGACATAGCCCAATACGGCGGCCAGTGGCGTGCGCAGTTCATGGCTGGCATTTGCGACAAAATCGGCATGCGCCCGTGCGACACTCTCTTGCACCGATAAATCTGTCAGCGTGACCAGCCGTGTGCCATCTTCCAGGCTGTTGCAGTCAATATGCCACAGACTGCCAGGCGTAGAGAGACCAGTGACGCGGATGCTGTCATTGCGCGGAGATGTGAGCAAGCGCACGGCATCAGGATGGCGCAGCGCCATGCGGACATCCTGCCCCTCGACATGGCGGCCAAACATGCCAAGCGCTGGCGGATTGGCATGGATGATCCGGTCATTGCGCAGCAAAAGCGCCGGAATATCCAGCAAATCAAGGATTTCAGTAGAAGCAGGCACGTTTGAATTGGCAGGCATGACTTTGCCCTAATACCCAATTATGACAAATTGATGCCAATGCTGGGTCAATCCCGCGCGCTCATCTGTTGCAGCATCTCGCCCATTTTTTGATGCAGCATGTTCACAGCTTTGAGCGGGCGGACCATGACCTTGAAATTGGTGATCAGCCCGCTGTCATCCCAAGTGATCATATCAATGCCATCAATGGCGATGCCATCGATTTCGGCGTTGAATTCCATGATCAAACTATTGGGCGCGTGCCATTCTCCAACATAATGAAAGCCTGTATCGCCAAACACCTTGCCCGCACTGGCCAAATATTTCTGCGTAATTGGTTTGCCGCGTTGGGGGGTGTGGACCACCGGGCTTTCAAACACAGCATCGTCATGCAGGAGCGCGGCAATAGCGGCTTCATCGCCCGAAAGCGCAACCGCGTGCCATTTGGCGGACATGTCTGTTGGCGTCATCATCAATATCCCAAATCCAGATTGACGCGCGGCTGTAGCGGTTCACCCGCCTTATAGCGCGCCAAATTTTCGAGGAAGCGCTGGGCCGAGCGGATAAACATCTTATCCTGCGCACGGCCCGAAAGGTGCATGGTCACATGCGCATTGGGCACATCCCATAGCGGATGGTCCGCGGGCAGGGGTTCTGGCGTTGTCACATCCAAAAAGGCCTCCGCAATTTGGCTAGAGGTCAGGGCTGTTAGAAGCGCATCCTGATCAACAACTGATCCGCGCGCGATATTAATCAGGCGCGCGCTGGGCTTCATAGCGGCCAATTCAGCCGCGCCAATCATGCCATCCGTTTCATCAGTGGCAGGGACGGCCAAAATCACCCAATCAAATTCGCCCAGTTGCGCACGCCATTCATCAGGACCCAACGTGCCGGGGCCGGATGAGCGGCGCACAATCGTGACATCTACGTCAAACGCTCTCAGCCGCGTCTCAATCAGCTTACCAATCGCGCCATATCCAAGGAGCAGGGCTTTAGACCCATATAGCTCAACCTTGCCGGGTGAATCTTGCAACCAATCATGCCGGCCCTGTGCGTGAACCACCTCGCGATAGCCCTTGGCCATCGTCAACATGCCCATGACCACATATTCGGCAATTGTGGTTGCGTTGATCCCCGCGCCATTGGTTACAATAACGTCGCGGTCTTTCAGCAGATCAAGCGGCATGCCATCCACGCCCGCATAAATGGAATTGAGCCATTTCAGGTTGGTCGCAGCGCTGATGGTTTCGGCCATATCGGCCTTGTCATACATGTCGAACCAGCCAATTTCTGCCAGAGGGGCGAGCGCCATTGCCTCGTCTTTGGTGGTGAACCAGCGGACATCAATGTCTTCAGGCAGCCGCCCTTCCATGAGCGGGCGGATCAATGCGGACATTACAGCGATGGTCATCAGTCTTCTTCCTCCCCATCGGTCAGCGATGGGGAGGTGGCATCGCGGCGCGATGACGGAGGGGCCTTCCCAAGGCTTCTCATATAGGCTTCAATTGTCGTTATGATCTCCGTGGCAATGTCAGCAGGATTTCGCAAGACGTCACTGGCCCGGATATGAAGCACCTGGATTTGATGTCTGGCCAGAAAGAAGTCCCGAATGTCGTCGTGGTCGGGCCTGTTGGCTGTGTCGTGCGCAAATCCGTCAATTTCAATCGCGACTTTGGCTCGAGCACAAAAGAAGTCGAGAATATAGGGCCCGGCGGGATGTTGTCTCCGGAATTTCAGCCCCCCGGGACAGGTCTTGAGAATTTGCCACAAGAGGCGTTCGGGTAAAGACATGTCTTTGCGCAATTGCCGTGCGCGATGGACCGTCTTGGACGGTTTTGTGGGTCTCATTTTGCCCCTCCGTCAGCCCTTTGGGCTGCCACCTCCCCAATGCATATCATTGGGGAGGAACTTTCCAGAGTTCTTTTGTTCCTCCCTATCGCGCGGCGATGGGGAGGTGGCATCGCGGAGTGATGACGCAGGGGGCTTATTCAGCCCTCAATCTTCCAGTCCCATCCCAAGGGATCGCCATCCATCACCTCAACGCCCTTGGCCAGCAACGCATCGCGGATGGCATCCGAAGTCGCGAAATCTTTATTCGCGCGCGCCTCTTTGCGCTTGGCCAGTTCGCCCTCAATTTCTTCGGCAGTAAGCTGAGCGTCGGCGGGACGGACACGCAAATCAGCGCGGTCAAGCGACATCAAATTCAGGCCCAACACCGCATCCATGCGTGCAATGGTCGCTAGCTTCTCACCAGCATCAATCTTCTTCATCGATGCCGCTTCTTCGAGCAAAGTCAGGCCAATTGCGGTATTCAGATCTTCCGACACGGCGGCCTCAAATTTGTCGAGCAATTCGACCAGGCGGGGGTGTTGCACATCCTCAGCCGGGCTGGCTTGCGCGCGGACTTGCGCCACCGTCATCACCAGCCGCTTAAGACGCGTGGCAGCCGCGGCCAGATTGTCGAAGTTAAACTCCAACTCGCTGCGGTAATGCGCTTGGAGGCACAACAGACGATAGGCGAGCGGATGGAAGCCGCGATCTACCAGCACTTGCAGCCGCAGAAAATCGCCTGTTGATTTGCTCATCTTCCCGCCACGATCGATCAGGAAGTTATTGTGCATCCAAAAGCGCGCGCCAGAATTTTCCGCACAACTCAGGCTACCGCAGTTGGTAAAGGCTTGGTTCTGCGCAATTTCATTAGGATGGTGGATTTCGCGGTGGTCGATGCCGCCGGTGTGAATGTCAAAGGGCAGGCCCAACAGAGCCTCTGACATGACCGAACATTCAAGGTGCCAGCCCGGAGCGCCACGGCCCCAGGGGCTATCCCATTCCATCTGGCGCGTCTCACCCTCGGGAGTTTTGCGCCAAATCGCAAAATCGGCCTGATGGCGTTTGCCCTCAACGCTCTCAATCCGGCCTTCTCCCTCTTCAGTCGCCGCGCGCGCGAGGCGGCCATAATCGGCAACTGTTGAGGTGTCGAAATAAAGGCCCGAGGGCAGCTCATAGCAATGTTTGTCTGCGATTGATTTTGCGAAGTCGATCATCCGCGGAACATAATCTGTTGCGATCGACCATTGATAAGGTTGGCGGATATTAAGCCGGTCAATATCAGTCCAATAGGCATCGGTGTAGAATTTGGCGATATCCCAAGCCGATTTGCCTTGCTGCGCGGCGGCCTTTTCCATCTTGTCATCGCCCGCATCAGCATCTGAGGTCAGATGGCCAACATCCGTGATGTTGATGACATGGCGGAGCTGATAGCCTTTATAGCTCAGCGTGCGGCCCAGCGTATCTGCAAACACATAAGCACGCATATTGCCGATATGCTGAAAATTATACACCGTCGGCCCGCAGGTGTAGACGCGCGCCTCACCGGGGTGGACGGGCTGAAACTCTTCCAGCTGGCGGGTCAGGCTGTTGAACAGCTTGAGGGGCGCGTTGATGCTCATGGCCCGCCTCTAGGCGGCGCGCTGCCTTCGGGCAAGAGAGCCGAGGGGCGTTAGAGCGGTGGGCGCGGCAAAATGGCGAGTTGATCGCCCAATTGTGCCACATCCATCTCGATATCAAACGTCGCAGAGAGCCGCTCTGGTGTCAGGAGGGCTGTGTTGGGGCCAGATCCAAGCAGCACACCCTGTTTCAGGAGGATAACGGCATCGGCAAGTGCAGCCGCCGCTGTCAGTTCATGCAGCACAACGATAACGCCTTTGCCGCTATCGGCTGCCGCCCGCAGCAAACGCAGCACATCACGCTGGTGCGCGGGGTCGAGATTGGCGAGGGGCTCATCCGCCAAAATCCAGTCGCTTTGCCCTGCAAGCACTCGCGCAAAGGCTGCGCGGGCCATTTCTCCGCCCGACAGCGTGTCGACGCGTCGATCAGCAAGCAACAGCAGGTCGGTATCTGCCAGTGCTTGATCAATGCAGCGAAGATCCTCAGCACTGGGGGCGGCGAAGGCACCGCGATGCGGCAATCGCCCCAAGGCGACCATCTCACGCACTGTAATTGCCCAAGCGGGGCTCGCATTTTGGGGAAGATAGCCAAGCTGCTTTGCCCGATCGCGCTGAGATAGGCGGCGAAGGGGTGTATCGCCGATGAAGATGCTGCCTGAGACTGGCGGTAATAGACCCGCGATGGCCCGGATCAGGCTAGACTTGCCCGCGCCATTGGGGCCGATGATCGCGGTCACTTGGCCGCGTGCGATATCGAGCGACATTGGGTGCAGCACCGTGTTGCCGCCCATAACAAGGTGCAGGCCGTGGATTTGGATCATGCCTGCCCCCGGCGCAGCCGCGCGAGCAGAAGGAGGAAGAAGGGGGCGCCAATTGCCGCCATCGCAATGCCCAGCCGCACTTCACCGGGGCCGCGCGTCAGGCGGACAATAGTGTCGGCAATCAAGGTCAATATTGCGCCGCCGCAGAATGAGGGGAGCAAAGTGGCCGAGGGGCGTTCCCCAACCCAAAGCCTTACAAAATGCGGTACAATTAGCCCAACAAAGCCAACCACGCCTGTCACGGCCACGGATGCGCCAATGGCGAGGCCCGTGCCGAGCGCGACTTGCGCCTGCAAGCCTTGAGGGTGGATGCCAAGGCTTTGTGCCGCCTCTTCACCCAAAGTCAGTGCATCCAGCGCACGGCCAGTGGTCAGCAAGATAAGGCTGCCGG
>JAGWVG010000325.1 GCA_018970965.1 Alphaproteobacteria bacterium
GGTCGGCGCGCACTTTCCGTCCCGCCCGGCCAATCACGGCCTGAGCGTGTGGCGGCGCTGACGGATAAGGATTTGGCGGAAAACAGCGTGGCCGTTGATTTGGTGCGGGATGCTTATGTGTTGGGCGGCGTGGCGGGCATTCCCACTTTCAATCGTGGGGTCGCAGATCATCAATATTTGTTTGTGAATGGCCGCCCAGTAAAAGATCGCTTGCTGATTGGGGCTTTGCGCGGCGCCTATGCGGATTTTTTGGCGCGCGATCGGCATCCCGTCGTCGCCTTGTTCCTCGATTTGCCGCCCACTGAGGTGGATGTGAATGTTCACCCGGCCAAAACCGAAGTGCGCTTTCGCGATCCAGCCCTGGTGCGTGGCATGATCGTGTCGGGTTTGCGCCGGGCGCTGGATGAGGCAGGGCATCGCAGCGCGCAGCCAGTTGCGATGAATACGCAGGCACTGTGGCAGGCAGAACCCATGGCGCCTCCATCGGGCGTGCAAGCCAGCGCGTCACCAACCTTTTGGACCCCCTCAATGGTCGCAGATCGGCGGCCGCATTTTGATCCGCCGCCCGCCGCGCGTGCAGAGCCCGCTTTTACGCCACCACCGGAAACAGCGAGCTATCCGCTGGGCGTCGCGCGCGGGCAGGTTGCCAAGACCTATATTGTCGCTGAAGCTGAAGATGGGCTGGTGATTGTCGATCAGCACGCGGCGCATGAACGATTGGTGCTAGAACGCATGCGTCGCGCACTTGAGGGTGGCAGAGTGGCGGCTCAAGCCTTGTTGCTGCCCGAAGTGGTCGAGCTGGATGAGCCAGCTTGTGATCGATTGGAAGCGCGGCTGGACGAATTGGCAGAATTGGGCCTCGATTTAGAGCGGTTCGGCCCAAATGCGGTGCTGGTGCGGTCCATGCCTGCATTGCTTGGCAATGGCGATGTGCGGGGGCTTGTGGCAGATCTGGCGGATGAGCTCGCCGCTTATGATCAGGCGTTATCTCTGAAAGAAAAGCTGGATGCTGTGGCGGGCACGATGGCGTGTCACGGATCGGTGCGTGCCGGGCGCGTGCTGTCGGTAGCCGAAATGAACGCCCTGCTGCGCGAAATGGAAGTGACACCCCACTCAGGCCAATGCAACCATGGCCGCCCGACTTGGATTAAATTGGCGCATGGTGATATTGAAAAGTTGTTTGGGCGGAAATAGCGGCACTTAGGCCGCCTTTTTCATCTCCAGCCGTTCCCAAATTTCACAAAGGGCCGATGTGAGGTCGGTCATCATCGCTTCTGTATGATTGGGGCCGGGCGTAAAGCGCAGACGTTCTGTGCCGCGGGGTACCGTTGGGAAGTTGATCGGCTGGACGTAGACGCCATATTCGGCAAGCAAAATATCGCTGATCCGCTTTGCCTTCACCGGATCGCCAATCATCAACGGTACAATATGCGTAACGCTGTTCATCACTGGAAGGCCGGCATCGGCAAAGCTTTTCTTCAAGAAAGCCGCTGCCGCTTGTTGAGCATCGCGCTCTTCACTTGAAGCCTTGAGATGGCGGACGCTTGCTAACACGCCCGCAACCAGCACGGGGGAGAGCGACGTCGTAAAGATAAAGCCCGGCGCGTAAGAGCGGATGACATCCACAATCACTTGATCGGCAGCGATATAGCCGCCCATCACGCCAAAGGCCTTGCCCAAAGTGCCTTCGATAATCGTCACTCGGCTGGCCACGGCATCGCGATCGGTAATGCCACCGCCGCGCGGCCCATACATGCCCACCGCATGAACTTCGTCGCAATAGGTCAGCGCGTTATATTTGTCGGCCAGATCGCAAATGTCTGCAATCGGGGCGACATCGCCGTCCATCGAATAGACGCTTTCAAATGCGATCAGCTTTGGCACGCTTGGGTCTTCTGCCTTCAGCAATTCTTCCAAGTGCGCGAGATCATTATGTTGCCAGACGCGCTTTTCGCAGCCCGAATTGCGAATGCCGGCAATC
>JAGWVG010000326.1 GCA_018970965.1 Alphaproteobacteria bacterium
CACCCTCCAGTGCCTCAGCCTGCCGCGCAGTGATAATGACATGTGCGCCTTTTGCGGCCAAAGCCTCGGCAATAGCGGCGCCAATGCCGCGGCTCGCCCCGGTCACCAACGCGATTTGTCCGTTTAACTGGGTCTCTGTCATACCACGCGTTCAGCCAACAGGCTCAATTGATTAACGGTGTCGACCTCATCTTGGTCGGTCAATTTGGTCGGGTAATGGCCTGTAAAACAGGCATCGCAATATTGCGGGCGCAGCTCATGCCGCTTGGCTTCCCCAACGGCCTTATACAGGCCATCGATGGAAATGAACGACAGGCTATCCGCCTGAATAAACTGGCGCATGCCTTCCACGTCATGATTGGCTGCCAACAGCTTTTCACGCTCAGGCGTATCAACGCCGTAAAAGCAGCTGTGCTTGGTCGGCGGACTGGCAATCCGCATATGCACTTCGCGCGCGCCGGCATCGCGCATCATTTGCACGATCTTAAGGCTGGTCGTCCCGCGCACGATGCTGTCATCAATCAAAACAATGCTCTTGCCTTCGATGAGCGCGCGGTTGGCGTTGTGCTTCAGCTTCACGCCCAAATGGCGGATATTATCCGTGGGCTGAATAAACGTCCGGCCCACATAATGTGAACGGATAATGCCAAGTTCAAAAGGAATGCCCGATTGCTGGGCATAGCCAATCGCGGCGGGTGTTCCACTGTCGGGCACGGGAATAACCAGATCAGCCTCGACGGGGTTCTCGACCGCCAATTGCGCACCAATGGCTTTGCGGACCGAATAAATGCTGGAACCACCGGTAATGGAATCTGGGCGAGCGAAATAAATATGCTCAAAGATGCAGGGGCGCGGATGGGCTTCTGCCAAGGGGCTGATGGACCGCACACCCTCTTCCGTCACAATCAGAATTTCGCCGGGGTTCACTTCACGCTCAAACTCTGCACCAACAATGTCGAGCGCGACTGTTTCTGACGCAAAGACAACGGCATCGCCCAATTTGCCCATCACCAAGGGGCGAATGCCCAGTGGATCGCGGCAGGCAATCATGCCCTCTGGCGTCAAGCAAATCAGGGCGTAGGCGCCTTCCAATTGCTTTAGCGCATCAATGAACCGATCAAGCAAGGTGCGGTACGTGCTGGTGGCAACCAGGTGGATGATGACTTCGGTATCGCTGGTGGATTGGAAAATTGCTCCGCGACGAACCAGATCCCGCTTCACAGTCATCGCGTTTGAAATATTGCCGTTATGCGCAACGGCGAACCCACCCGACGCGAGATCCGCAAAGAGCGGTTGAACATTGCGCAGCGATGTTTCTCCAGTGGTGGAATAGCGGACATGCCCGCACGCAACCTCGCCAGGCAGGCCCCGAATAATCTCATCCCTGTCAAAATTGCCTGCGACATGGCCCATTGCGCGGTGCGAATGGAAACGTTCGCCATCCCAACTGGTGATGCCTGCCGCCTCTTGCCCGCGATGCTGCAGCGCGTGGAGGCCAAGGGCGACAACGGCGGACGCGGTATCCGCCCCCCAAACCCCAAATATGCCGCATTCTTCACGCAGCTTGTCGTCATCAAAAGGATTGGTGGAGAACATGCTGCTTCGCCCGTGGTTGAACCCGACGCCCGCGCATATAGGGGCACGTCACGCACTTGTCATTCCCGTGTTTCCCGGAAAATTACTTTTCTTTCTGTCGCGTTGATCGCTAGGGCAGGGGATGGCGCTTTTGGGAGGCTTATGTGGCAGATCTTCGCGAAACGGGACTGGCGTTAGACCCTAAATTTGACGCCAATGGCTTGCTGACTGCGGTGTGTACACACGCCGAATCGGGCCAAGTGCTGATGGTTGCGCACATGAATGCTGAGGCATTGGCGCAGACCTTATCCACCAAGAAAGCGACCTTTTGGTCGCGCAGTCGGCAAAGCCTGTGGGTCAAGGGCGAGACGAGCGGCAATTTTCTTCATGTG
>JAGWVG010000327.1 GCA_018970965.1 Alphaproteobacteria bacterium
GACAGATTATCGACCATGATCTCCCAGCCCGGCACTTCAGGCACATAGGTAAAGCCTGTTGTCTCGAGGGTTTTGACCGAGCCGCCCCCGCCTGTGCCTTCAATCAGACGGACCAATGGCAGGCGATATTCATGCGCCAGCTTTTCGGATTGAATGAGTTTGCCATGGAGCGAGGCATCAGCAGCCCCACCCCGCACCGTGAAATCATCAGCTTGCACGACAATCGGCCGCCCTTCGATCCGCGCGCGGCCGAACAGAATATTGGCGGGCAGAAAGCCCGTGAGGTTTCCCTTGGCGTCATATTGGCCAACGCCCCCCAATTTGCCGATTTCGCGAAACGACCCTTTGTCGACCAACGCCGCGATTCGTTCGCGCACATTGAGTTTGCCGCCCTCTTTCTGGCGCTTCAGCTTTTCCGGCCCGCCCATGGCTTCGGCCAGCTTTTGCCGCCGTTTGAGCTCTTCAACTTCTTTTTCCCAGCTCATGACACCCTCTTTCGTTGGGGACATGGTCGGCGGACTTGCCGTAAACGTCAAGCACGTGCCACAAGGGGCTATGGGGAAGATCTGGATCGGGCTGGGCGCGCTGGCGCTTATCGGGGTGTCATTGGGCTTTGCGAGCCGCTGGACGCAAGTGGGGCTGCTCAACAGCGTCGATGCGCTGCTGTCGCTGGAGTCCCCCACGCAGCAAGTGGCAGAAGGTGTCGCCTATGGCGCGGGCGATCGGCATAAGCTTGATATTTGGGCGCCCAAAGCGCAGGCGACCAAGCCGCGCGATGTGGTCGTTTTCTATTATGGTGGCAGCTGGAACAGTGGTGCGCGGCAATTTTATGGCTTTGTAGGCCGCGCGCTCGCTGAGCGCGGTTTTATTGTGGTGATCCCCGATTATCGGCTGGTGCCCCAGGTGCGCTTTCCCGGCTTTGTAGAAGATGGTGCGGCAGCCTTGGCATGGACGCAAAAGCATATTGCCGAATTTGGCGGCAACCCCGCTCGAATCCATCTGACAGGCCATTCAGCAGGCGCGCATATTGCGGCGCTGTTGACGCTTGATCCGGAATGGATGGCAAAAGCGGGCGGATCTGCGGCGGGCATCCGCAGTTTTGCCGGGCTGGCGGGGCCGTATGATTTTCTGCCCTTCACATCTGAGGCATCCAAAGATGCTTTTGGTCATTTGCCTGACCCCAAGCCAACACAGCCAATCACTTTTGCGCGGGCCGGCGTTGGGCCGATGCGGTTGTTTACGGGCAGCGCCGACACAACAGTCAAGCCACGCAACAGCACTGCGCTGGTCGCGGCGCAGACGCGAGCGGGCGCCAAAGCCTCGACGCTGATTTATGAGGGCGTCGGCCATAGTGGCATCATCATGGCCTTTGCCCGGCCTTTCCGCGGCATTGCGCCGGTGCGCGATGATATGAGTGCATTTTTCGATAGGGTTCGCTGATCAACGCTTTATATGGGGCGCATGACCCAGATCCACGTTGCCGCCCTTCAACAGTCGTTCACTGACGACACAAACACCAATATCGACCGCGTCGAAACGCTGGTGCGCGCGGCTGCGCAGCGTGGCGCGAAAGTGATTTTGCCGTCGGAGCTCTTTGAAGGCCATTATTTCTGCAAGGTGCAGAATGAAGGCTTTTTCAGCCGCGCTGCCTCTGTCGAGAGCCATAAGGCCGTCCTTGCCATGCAAAAGCTGGCAAAGGATTTGGGTGTTTACATTCCCACCAGCTTTTTTGAGCGCGATGGCCAGCATTATTACAACAGCCTTGCCATGATTGACGATCAGGGCGAGGTGATGGGCGTCTATCGCAAAAGCCATATCCCTGATGGGCCAGGCTATAATGAGAAATTCTATTTCCGCCCCGGCAATACCGGTTTTCGCGTTTGGCCGACGCGCTACGGCGTTGTGGGTGTGGGGATCTGCTGGGATCAATGGTACCCTGAAACAGCACGCGCGATGATGCTGAT
>JAGWVG010000328.1 GCA_018970965.1 Alphaproteobacteria bacterium
GCATCGCTGGGCAGGCCAGCCGCCCGCAGCAACGCGCCAGGGTCCAATCCATATGATCGGGCAAGAGCGCTGAACCCCGTTAGGGCGGCGGCGCGAACAGTGGGGGTTTGGCGCATTTACACAATTTAATGGCGCAAAATCTAAATTAACTCCAGCCCCAAATGGTATTTTGCGAGCACAAAGGGAGAGCATGATGCCAACTGCCACGCCCATTAGTGATGCCGCACGCGCCAGCGGCGCTTGGAACCAAGCTTGGGATCAAGCCGCCGCTTTTGATGCCGAATGGATGGAAAAGTTCCTCGATATGGGGACGCATTCCATGCGCAAGGGAATTATCGACCCGAAGACCTATGAATTCATAGCCATCGCGGTCGATGCCAGCTGCACGCATATGTATGCGCCGGGTGTCAAAAGGCACATCGCCAAGGCGCTCGATCTGGGGGCAACCCCGGAAGAGATTATGGCTGTGCTGCAATTGGTCGCGGTATTGGGGATCCATTCAGTGGCGCTTGGCACCCCGCATTTGGTTGATGAGATGAAAGCACGCGGGATGCCCATTCCCGTCCCCACGGAGGACTGAACATGCATTTTCTTGACGATAGCTTGCTGCCCGAAAACCAGGAAAAGCTGGTCATCCAGGTTGCCCCATATGGCCCACAATGGCTGCCCGGCGATTTCCCCGAAGACATTCCTGTGTCGATGGCTGATCAGGTCCAAAAGGCCGTCGATTGCTACAATGCTGGCGCCACTGTGCTTCACTTGCACTGCCGCGAGGCAGATGGTTCGGGGTCAAAGCGTCTTTCCATGTTCAATGAGATGATCGATCGTATCCGCACGGCCTGCCCCGACATGCTGATCCAAGTTGGCGGCTCGATCAGCTTTGCACCCGAAGGGGAAGGCTCCGAAGCCAAGTGGCTGTCTGACGATACGCGTCACATGCTGGCTGAGCTGAATCCAAAGCCAGATCAGGTAACAATCGCGGTCAACACCAACCAGATGGATATTTCTGCGCTGATGAGCGCCGATGATATCGCGGGGACCTGCCTGACCAACCCGGCCATGTTTGAAGCTTACCGCAACATGTATTTTGAATGCGGCCCGGTGTTCATGGAAGAGCATCTCAAGCGCCTTGTTGCCAATGGCATTCAGCCGCACTTCATGGTGGGGGATCTCAGCCAGTTGGAAACTGTTGAGCGGCTCATTCGCAAGGGCCATTATAACGGCCCATTGGTCCTCAATTACGTGGCGATTGGCAGCGGGGCAGCTGGCACTCACCCTGCCGACCTGATTGAATTTGCCCGCCGTGTGCCAGATGGGGCGGTCCTGACGATTGAGTCCGTTATGCGCAATGTGGCGCCCTTTAATGCCATTGCCATTGCCTTGGGCCTGCATGTGCGTGTTGGGATTGAGGATAATCTCTGGAGCCGCAAGGGTGAGCGGATGACCTCAGTCCAGCAGGTTGAGCAGATGGTGCGTCTTGCAAACGAACTCCACCGCGATGTCGCGACAGGGCCGGAAGCGAAGGCCATTTATCAGATCGGTACTTTCTATCAGTCAACTGACGAGACACTGCGGAAATTGGGATATGCGCCCAATCGCCAGCCGGGCCAGCGCGGTGTGCCGCGGTGGGAGTATGCGTGAACTCTGTTAAGGGGCGCGTCTGCGTCGTTACCGGCAGCGCCCGGGGGCTCGGGCGGGCAATTGCAAGCGCGCTCGGTGCAGCCGGCGGCCGCCTCGCGTTGTGCGATGTGTTGACAGACGCGCTTGAGCAAACCGCTGCTGACTTGCGTGCTGCTGGATATGAGGTGTTTGCAGCGCATTGCGATGTCAGCGACAGCAGCAGCGTCGATGCATTCTTCGCCAGCGTCGAGCAGGCGCTTGGACCGGTCGACGTTCTCGTCAACAATGCGGCTTTGGTTCCCGGTGGGCCCGAAGATGAAGCGCGTCGCAACCGCCACTAT
>JAGWVG010000329.1 GCA_018970965.1 Alphaproteobacteria bacterium
GGCGCACCGCCTTGGGCGAGCAAGGGCGCGGTAGCCAGCAGGGGCAGGGCCAATAAAATAGCTTTGTTCATCGGGAACTCCTTCAGGCGGACATAAAAAAGGGGTGCCACCAATGTTGGCGGCACCCCCTCATTCGTCAACCCAAGCTGATAACAGCTTTGGTTTATGTCTTAAGATTAATTCTTGGCCTTATCGACCAGCTTGTTCTTCGCAATCCACGGCATCATGGCGCGCAGTTCAGAGCCAACCTTTTCAATTGGGTGGGCCGCTGCGGCCTTGCGGCTGGCCTTCAGCTCGGGCTGGCCGGCGCGGTTGTCGAGCACAAAGTCCTTAACGAAGCGGCCGGACTGAATGTCTGCCAGAACGCGCTTCATTTCAGCCTTGGTTTCGGGCGTGATGATGCGCGGACCCGTTTTGATATCGCCATATTCGGCCGTGTTCGAAATCGAATAGCGCATATTGGCAATGCCGCCTTCATAGAGCAGATCGACAATCAGCTTGGTTTCGTGGAGGCACTCAAAATAGGCCATTTCGGGCGCGTAACCGGCTTCCACCAGTGTTTCGAACCCAGCCTGGATCAGGTGGGTGATACCGCCGCACAATACCGCCTGTTCGCCGAACAGATCGGTTTCGCACTCTTCCTTGAAATTGGTTTCGATAATGCCAGACCGGCCACCGCCAACGCCCGAGGCATAAGCAAGCGCAATATCATGCGCATTGCCCGAGGCATCCTGATGGATGGCAATGAGGCAGGGGACGCCGCCGCCCTTTACATATTCACCGCGCACTGTGTGACCCGGGCCCTTGGGCGCGATCATGATGACGTCGATATCGGCGGGTGCTTCAATCAGGCCAAAGTGGATGTTGAGGCCATGCGCGAAGGCAAGTGCCGAACCCGGCTTCATATTGCCTTTCAGGTCATTGTCCCAAATCGCGGCCTGATGCTCATCAGGGGCGAGGATCATGACAATATCAGCCCAAGCAGCGGCTTCAGCGTTCGACAGCACTTTGAAACCAGCACCTTCGGCCTTAGCCGCGGTCGCTGACCCCGGGCGGAGCGCAATCGCAACGTCCTTCACGCCCGAGTCCCGCAGGTTCTGGGCATGGGCATGGCCCTGGCTGCCATAGCCGACAATGGCGATCTTCTTGTTTTCGATCAGCTTCAGATCGGCGTCACGATCATAATAAACGCGCATTCTTATTCCCTTCAAAATCGCTCTTCTCTTTTTGGAGAAGACATTAATCAGACAGCCTCTTTCCCACGGGCCATAGCGACGATGCCCGTGCGAGCAACTTCCACCAGGCCAATATCTTGCATCAGTTCAACAAAGCGATCGATCTTGGTCGATGCGCCTGTCACTTCAAACACAAAGCTTGAAATTGTTGTGTCGACCACATTGGCGCGGAACACTTCCGCCAGCCGCAGCGCTTCAATGCGATGGTCGCCCGTGCCGGCGACTTTAACCAATGCCAGTTCGCGCTCGACATGGTCGCCCAGCAAAGTGAGGTCAGTCACTTTATGCACGGGGACCATGCGGTCGAGCTGGGCCACAACTTGTTCGATGACTGCCGGCGTGCCCGTTGTCACAATGGTGATCCGGCTGATTGAGTCATCCTCGGTAATATCGGCAACCGTCAGGCTTTCGATATTATAGCCGCGTGCTGTGAACATGCCCGCAATGCGCGCCAGCACGCCCGGCTCGTTCGACACCGTAACTGACAGCGTATGACGCTCTTTAATGCCTTCTTTAATGTGCATGTTACACCAGCGCCTTTGCTTCATCATCCAGCTCGCCCGACACTTGGTCATCGGCAAGGATCATATCAGTATGGGCCGCACCCGACGGGATCATCGGGAAGCAATTGGCCAGCTTTGCGACCACGCAATCGACAATCACGGGGCCATCATGCGCGATCATTTCGGCAATGCCTGCGTCCAGCTGAT
>JAGWVG010000330.1 GCA_018970965.1 Alphaproteobacteria bacterium
AAGGCAATCGCGGCCACAAACAACCATTTGAGGAGAACAGCCGCCCCTGCCAACAACAAGAAAATGCCTGTGTCCGCGCGGACGGCCAGCAAATCCGCCCCTTTAATCGGGGGCATCACTGCGCGCGGAGGCAGGCCAGCAAGCTCTGAAACAGGCACAATCTTCAGTCCGCGCGCGCGCAAACCATCAATAATATAGGGAAGGGCGGCAACAGTTTGCGCGCGATTCCCCCCGCCATCGTGCAGCAAGATGATTTGGGCAGAGCGGGTATCGGTCGCGCTTTCCACCTGATGCAAGGTGCGTTCAACGATTTGGCGGACGCCCGGATTTTTCCAGTCACCCGGATCGACATGGAGGCCAATATTTACATAGCCGGCCTGTTGCGCCTCGAGAGCCGGGAAAAGCTCATCTGCCGTCGTGGGTTCGGCATCGCCAAAATAAGGCGCACGAAACAGGCGCAAACTGCGGCCCGTATAGGCCTCCACCAAGCGCTGCGTGGCGTTGAGTTCCAGTCGCGTGGCGCCTGCCGAGACATTCGCCAAATTGGGGTGCGTGTAGCTGTGATTGCCCAGCTCACTGCCCTGCCGCACAATTTGCCGTAACAGCCCCGGGTGCGCGAGAGCGTTTTCGCCGATAACAAAAAAGGTCGCCGGCGCATTTTTGGCCAAAAGAATTTTTAAAATCCGCGGCGTCCAATCCGGGTCAGGCCCGTCATCAAAGGTAATTGCAACTTTGCCGGGGCTATTGGCGGTGCGCCGCACAACAAAGGGTGTGGGCAAGCGATCAAAAACTTCATCGGTAATAAGGCCATGTGCCCCAAAGGTCACGCGGCGATGGCCCGCCGTTGGCGTGCTATCGATCTTGAAGATTTCGCCATTTCCTTGGACATCGACGTCGCCCACATCATGCAGTGCCGTGAGGTCTGGTTGTGTTTGGCTGCGATAATATTTCAATGCGGTCCAGAGGCTTGTGTCCTCCATGCCGAGGCGCCACAGGGCCACACCCGCCACATTTTCACGTGCCACAGCGCGCAGTTGGTTCCAGCCTGACGCGGCATCCAACATCCACACATGGTGGATGTTGCCCCCCTCTTGATAATCAAATCTGGGGTTGCCGGTGCTGGCATCAAAATGGAGTTCAGCGCCGCTATCATGCGCGATTAGCCACGCTTCCTCGACCGAGACAGGCGCACCAGTTCCGCCTTCGGTCCAATCATAGCCATAATTCCCAATGGCGATAATCGCTTTATCGCGGCCCACTTTGCCAATGGCGGATTTCATCTGGCGGACAAACCAGCTCTGACTGGCAACGGGGCCCGGCGCGCTGGCATTTTCATGCTCATCATAAGTCATGAGGAACAGCCGGTCCGCCACCTGCGCAAAGGCCCGCAAATCCCAATCCATATTGTCTACGGGCACAGAAACAGTGACGAGCAGATGGTCTGTCGCAAAGGCGCGATGTGCTTCGCGCAGCAATTGCAAATAATGCGCAAGCCCCACAGGGCTTAGATTTTCAATGTCAAAAACAACACCCGCTGCCTTTTGTGCTTTAAGCTCAGCATGAAGGTCAGTTACCAACTGCGCGCGCAACTGGGGGCTGGCCAGCAATTGCTCTGCCCCCGCGCCATCCCATTCTCCATTTTGGGCATTCTGCACCATCGGTAAAATGGCCGGGCGCAGCGCCCGGCTTTGAATCAGGCGATCAAATCGTGCATCTGGAATGCGGGCCAGTCGATGGTCTTTGCCCGTCACGGTGAGAAGGGCTGGCACCACCCAATCCAGCTCATTTATGTGGTGGGTAAGCGAGATGCGGCTGGCATCATCCCATGGCACATAAAAGCCAACGCGTGTTGGCGGCGCGGCGCGCCCGGGCTGAACGGCGGGCAGCCATTTGCGCAAATTAACAATCTTATGACCAAGGCGACTGACTTGCTCAGCCAAGGG
>JAGWVG010000042.1 GCA_018970965.1 Alphaproteobacteria bacterium
AATGGAGCGTACGGCCCAAATGACAGCAGCAACCACATTGCCGCGTAAACCAGCCAAAACCAAATGGTGGTGGCAGTGGGCGTTATTTTTTAAGGGTTTTTTGAAACATCCGGTGATGGTGGGCTCCATCATCCCATCAAGCGAGGCGCTTATCCGCCATATGCTCAGTCGGGTGGAGTGGAAGACGTGCAAACTCTTTGTCGAATATGGCCCGGGCGTCGGTACATTTTCACAGCATATTCTCGATCGACTTGCACCGGATGCGACCTATATCGCCATTGATCTTAACCCCGATTTCATCGACCATTTGTCATCCACCATCGCAGATAGCCGGTTCCGCCCCATTTTGGGGTCGGCGGCTGATGTCGAGCAGATCGTTCGCGAAAATGGCTTTCGCCATGCGGACTATGTTCTGTCTGGCTTGCCCTTTTCGACACTGCCCGCAGGCGTTGGTCCTGCCATTGCTGCGGCAACGGCCCGCGTGCTGCGGCCGGGAGGGGCATTTTTGGTCTATCAGTTTCGCGCGCGGGTGCGTGACTTTCTGATGCCGCACTTCGCGCGGATCGACACGCAAATGGAATATTGGAATATTCCCCCCTGCTTCCTCTTCTGGGCTTGGACGGCGGATCGCAGTTCGTGATTGCGTTGCGCCCGCCCAGTCGATAGCGGGCTTCCCCAGAAGACCTGTTTCAGGTGAAATGATCCAAAGGATATGCGTGTGACTGCAGCCCAGCTTGATGTTGTTGCCGTTGGCAATGCGATTGTTGATATTATCGCGCCCGCGCCCGACAGCCTGATTGTCGAAGAAGGCCTTACCAAAGGTGGCATGCAACTGGTGGACGCAGCCCGCGCTGACGCACTTTATGCGCGCATGGGCTCAGCGCATGAGGCCAGTGGCGGCTCGGCGGCCAATACCATTGCAGGCATGGCCGCTCTGGGACGCAAATGCGGCTTTATTGGCCAAGTGGCGGATGATCAGTTCGGCAAAATATTCTCGCACGATATTCGCGCTATTGGCGTCGACTTTACAACACCCATGCGCGGGAACGAACCGCCCACCGCGCAATGCCTCATTTTTGTGACGCCCGATGGCCAGCGCACAATGAATACCTTTTTGGGGGCCTCGCAATTTTTGCCGGCAGCAGCGCTTGACCGCGCGATGATTGAAAATGCAGCTGTGCTCTATCTCGAAGGGTATTTGTGGGATCCGGAAGAGCCGCGTGCGGCGATGCGCGAAGCGATTGCTATTGCGCGGGCCGCAGGCCGTAAAGTGGCGTTCACCTTGTCTGACAATTTTGTGATTGATCGGCATGGAGATGATTTCCGCGCGCTGTTGCGCGATGGCAAAATTGACATCCTTTTTGCCAATGACGGTGAAATTCGCACGCTGATGCAGACAGATGATTTTGAGGCCGCGGTGGCGGCGGCGGCTCCCTTGGTGGAGACTTTGGTTGTCACCCGCAGCGAACAGGGCGCATTGGCCATGTCTGGCGGACAGCGTTTTGATGTCGCGGCAGAACCCATTGCCAAGGTCGTTGATACGACAGGCGCGGGGGATCTTTTCGCTGCGGGCTTTTTGGCAGGCCAAGCCGAGGGCCGCAGCATTGCAGAAAGCCTGACCATGGGGGCAATTTGTGCCGCCGAAGTTATTTCGCATTATGGCCCGCGCCCCGAAGCCGATTTAAAGGCGCTGGTAGCAAGCCGCTTAGGCTAATCCATCGCAGCTATAAGGGGCATAAAAAAGGGGAGGCCTTGGCCTCCCCTTTTCTTATTCAGCTCAAGCCCCCGCCGGTTAATTGATCGGCGGAACGCTTGTCGGTGGGGCATCCTTATCAGCTTCATGCACTTCCACCGCGCCGCGGCCCACATGGCTGCGCGACCGGCTATAGGTGAAATACACCACCAAGCCGATGGTCGCCCAAATGAGGAACAGGCGGATCGTCTCCCATGACAGGCTGACAAACAAATAGGCGCACCCCAGAATGGCAATTGGCGCGGTCAACCAGATCAGCGGCGTGCGGAACGGACGACGACGATCAGGATCGGTGCGGCGCAGCACCAACACGGCGACCGAAACCGCGGCGAAGGCAAAAAGCGTGCCCGAGTTCGAAATATCGGCAAGCTTGCCCACTGGGAAGAAAGCCGCGAACAACGCAACAGCCACGCCCGTCAGCACAGTGATGACGTGCGGCGTGTTGTACTTCGGGTGGATCTTCGAAAAGGCTTCAGGCAGCAGGCCGTCACGGCTCATCACGAAGAAGATGCGCGTCTGACCGAACATCATCATCAAAATAACCGAAGGCAATGCAAGACCTGCGGCAAGGCCAATCAGGTTACCAATTTGCGGCCACCCAATTTCACGCAATGTCCACGCCAAGGCTTCCTTGGAGCAGACAACAGCTTGATCGCCCATCGCAGCACATTGCTGCGCGAGCATCGTGCTGCCCGGCGCAAGCGCCTCGCCCGACGGGCCAAAGACCGGCTGTGCGCCCACCGAGCCAATCACACCCGAGGCCACGAGCAGATAAAAGATCGTGCAGATGGCAAGCGAGCCAATCAGGCCAATAGGCATATTGCGCTGCGGGTTCTTGGTTTCTTCAGCCGCCGTCGACACGGCATCAAAGCCCACATAAGCAAAGAAAATTGAAGCCGCCGCAGCCGAAATGCCAGCAAAGCCTAAAGGCGCGAATGGCTGGAAGTTCTGCATGTTCATTACAGGAACGGCAAGCGCGATAAACAGCGACAGTGCCGAGACCTTGATGACCACCAGAACCGCGTTCACAGTCGCGCTTTCGCGTGTGCCAATCACCAGCAACCACGTTACCAGCCCTGCAATCAGCATGGCGGGCAGGTTCACAATACCGCCATCATAGGGGCCGCGCACCAGCATATCGGGTATGTCGATATGGAGGACGTTTTCCAACAGGCCGACCACATAACCAGACCAGCCGACGGACACAGCGCCCGCCGCCACCGCATATTCCAAAATCAGCGCCCAGCCGACCATCCAGGCCAGCAATTCGCCCATCACGGCATAGCTATAGGTATAGGCTGAGCCCGAAACGGGGACCATTGCCGCCATTTCAGCATAGCAGAGCGCAGCAACAGCGCAGACAATGCCGGCAATGACAAAGCTGAGCATCATGCCCGGGCCTGCCTTTTGCGCGGCTTCTGCCGTCAACACGAAAATGCCGGTGCCAATCACAGCGCCAATGCCCAGCATAGTCAGCTGGAAGGCGCCCAAGGAACGGTGCAGCGACTTCTTTTCAGCAGTCGCCAAAATCGCATCAAGCGGTTTGACGCGGTCAAAAATCATGGAAAACTCCCCAAGGATATGTTCTTGGGGCCTAACCTAAGGCTTAATCCTATTCGCGCAACAAAATATCAGCGCGGAAGCATTGCGCCGAGTTGTTTTCCGCCAAAAAGATGCACGTGCAAATGCGGCACTTCTTGATGGCCATGGCCACCGATATTGGCAAGCAAGCGATACCCCGGGGCAGGCAAGCCCAACTCCCGCGCGACATGGCCAACCGCACGAATAAAGCCTGCGATTTCAGCATCGCTGGCCTTGGCTGAAAAATCATCCCAGCTGACATAGCGTCCTTTGGGGATCACCAGCACATGCACCGGCGCTTGTGGATTGATATCATGAAAGGCAAGCGCCCATTCATTTTCAAACACCGTCTTGTTTGGAATTTCGCCCCGCAAAATTTTGGCGAACACATTCTGATCGTCATAGGGCGCAAGCGCATCAATCGGCATTTAACTCTCCTGACGCGCGGCTTTTTCCGCAAGGCCCGACACGCCTTCGCGCGCGTCCAATTCAGCCAAAACCTCTGCCAGCGTTACGCCGCGATCCGCAAGCAGAACCAGCAGATGGAACAGCAAGTCCGCCGCCTCACCCGTTAAGGCGCGATCATCTTCGCTTAAGGCGGCAATGATGGTTTCGGTAGCTTCTTCGCCCAGCTTTTGCGCGATCTTGCCACGCCCGCGCGCGGTCAGCTTCGCAACATAAGATGCCGATGGGTCCGCCGCGCGGCGTGCGCGGATGGTTTCTTCAAGGCGGAAAAGCGTGTCAGCCATGGTCTTTCTGTGCGCGGGCGGCTGCGCGGCGTCAAGCCTTGGTGCGTTTCAAGCCGCCACAGGGTGGCGCACTGGCAAACCCGCCGCCGCCAGAGCGCGATGCGCATCGCCAATCGTCGCTTCGCCAAAATGGAAGATAGAGGCGGCGAGCACCGCACTGGCATGACCCTGTGTGACGCCTGCAACCAAATGATCAAGCGTGCCCACCCCGCCTGACGCAATTACCGGAACCGACACAGCTTCAGCAATGATGCGCGTCAACGCAAGATCATAGCCATCGCGTGTGCCATCGCGATCCATTGAGGTGACCAAGATTTCGCCTGCCCCCAATTCCGCCAGCCGCACAGCATGGGCGACAGCATCAATCCCCGTCTCGCGGCGGCCGCCATGCGTGAAGACCTCCCAATGATCGCCGCTGCGTCGCGCATCAACGCTGGCAACAACGCATTGGCTGCCAAAGCGATCGGCAATATCCGCGACAAGCTCAGGTCGGGTGACAGCCGCGGAATTGACCGCGACCTTATCTGCCCCCGCCAAGAGCAACGCGCGCGCATCTTCTGCCGAGCGCACACCGCCACCCACGGTGAGCGGCATGAAGCAAACTTCCGCCGTGCGTGCGACGACATCCAATATTGTATCGCGGCCTTCATGGCTTGCCGTGATGTCCAGAAAGCAAAGCTCATCCGCGCCCGCCGCATCATAAGCGCGCGCAGCTTCTACCGGATCCCCTGCGTCAACCAGATCAACAAAGTTGACGCCCTTCACAACGCGGCCATTGGCGACGTCGAGACAGGGGATCACGCGCACCCGCACGCTCATTGCGCCGCCACCTGCAAGGCTTCTGCCAAATCAAGCCGTCCGTCATAGAGCGCGCGGCCTGTAATCACCCCTTCAACGCCATCCGCCACACAGGGCTTGAGCGCATGAATATCGTCAATGCCTGCAACCCCGCCTGAGGCAATGACCGGGATGTTGGTCGCCCGCGCCAAATCTACTGTTGCCGCAACATTACAGCCTTTGAGCAAGCCATCCCGGCCGACATCGGTGAACAACAGCGCCGTAACACCCGCATCTTCAAAACGGCGCGCCAAATCGACCACGGCCATGTCTGAAGTTTCAGCCCAACCATCCGTCGCCACAAAGCCATCGCGCGCATCAACGGCGACCACAATTTGGCCGGGCAGTGCCTTGGCGGCGGATTTCACAAAATCGGGGTCTTTCAACGCCGCCGTGCCAATCACAATCCGCGCAACGCCCAGTGCAGTCCATCGCTCAACCGCTGCCATATTGCGGATGCCGCCGCCCAATTGCACGCGCCCCGGAAAGGCGCGCACAATAGCTTCAACCGCACTGGCGTTAACCGCATGGCCTGCAAAGCTGCCATCAAGATCAACGACATGTAAATGGCTGGCCCCGGCGCGCGCAAAGGCCTTGGCCTGTGCTGCAGGATCATCGCCATACACCGTTGCGCGATCCATATCCCCCTCAGCCAGCCGCACAACTTGGCCGCCTTTGAGGTCAATTGCGGGGAAAATGATCAAGGGTTTGCTGGGGCTCATGGCTGCCATTCTAAGAAGCGGGACAAGAGGGCGAGGCCATAACGCTGGCTCTTTTCCGGGTGGAATTGCACCCCTGCAAAATTATCACGACCAATGGCTGCCACAATCGGCCCGCCATGCTGCGTTTGCGCCAGCACATCGTTCCCTTCAAATGCAAAGCTGTGAAGGAAATAGGCTTCCCCCGCCTCGAGCAACGCATGCGATGTGGTCGGCACCACATCATTCCAACCCATATGCGGAACTTTCAGTGCTGTATCGGCGGGTTCAATCTTACGAACAGTCCCGGCAATCCAGCCCAAGCCCTCATGCCGGCCATGTTCCTCGCCCGCCTCAGCCATAAGCTGCATGCCAACGCAAATGCCGAGAAATGGCGTGCCTTGCGCGCGCACGCGCTCGTTGAGCGCATCGACCATGCCGTCAATTGACCGTAATGCCGTCATACAATGCGCAAAAGCGCCCACGCCGGGCAAGACGATCCGATCAGCCCGGCGGACCATATCGGGATCAGCGGTGACAGCAACTTCCCCAGCGCCTGCCGCTTTCAGCGCATTCCTGACCGATTGGAGGTTGCCCGCGCCATAATCGATCAGGGCGAGGCTCACAGCATCCCCTTGGTCGAGGGTACGGCATCGGCCTTACGCGCATCAATTTCTACGGCCACGCGCAACGCGCGCGCCAAGGCCTTGAAGCAGCTTTCCACCACATGGTGATTGTTGGCACCATAAAGGTTTTCAACGTGCAGGGTGATGCCTGCGGCTTGCGCAAAGCTGTGGAACCAATGCTCAATCAGCTCGGTATCCCATTCGCCCAAACGCGGCGTGCCAAAATCGGCCTTAAACACCAGCCAGGGCCGGCCCGAAATATCGAGCGCACAGCGCGTCAACGTTTCATCCATCGGCGCATAGGCATGGCCATAGCGGGTGATGCCTTTTTTATCGCCCAGCGCTTTCAGCACCGCCTCGCCAATGGCAATGCCGGTATCTTCCGTTGTGTGGTGCTGATCGACATGCAGGTCGCCAACAGTTTTGACTTTAAGGTCAATCAGCGAATGGCGCGACAATTGCTCGAGCATATGGTCCAAAAACCCAATGCCCGTAGAGACTTCATAAAGCCCTGTGCCATCCAAGTTCAGCTCGACCTCAATTGAAGTCTCACTCGTCTTGCGTTGAATCGTCGCGGTTCGCATAATCCTTGGCCTATAGCGCCCCCGCATCTACGCGCAACCGCTTGACCATAAGGGCCCAAGCGTCCAACGTCGCTTTCATTATGACAGACGACATGCCCGACAGCCTGATTCCCTATGATGATATTGTGCAGGAGGCGCTGCGCGCGGTTGTCGGCCGGGTGCTCAGCGGCATTCAATCTAACCTTGATCTGCCGGGCGGACATCATTTTTACATCACATTCAAAACGTCCGCGCCGGGGGTGATCATCCCAGATCATCTGCGCCAACGTTTCCCGGATGAAATGACCATCGTTCTCCAGAATAAATTCTGGGATTTGAATGTGGATGAGGATGGCTTTGAAGTTGGCCTGACATTCAGTCAGGTGCCGACCAAATTGGTCATCCCCTTTGACGCGATCACAGCCTTTGTTGATCCGGCGGTGGAATTTGCGCTGCATTTCCAGGTCAATTTCGAAGACGACGACGCGCTTGACCACGCAGAAGCCGAAAATGACGCGCCACGCATCCAGCCCATTGAAGATGGCTCAAACGTTGTGACCGTGGATTTCGGCCGCAAGAAATGAGCACGCAGCGGACCGAGAGCGACAGCTTCGGTCCCATCGCTGTGCCAGGCGATGCCTATTGGGGTGCGCAAACGCAGCGTAGCCTTCAGAATTTTCCTTTCGGATCTGGCGAGCGCATGCCCATCGCCATCATCCATGCGCTGGCCCGCATCAAACAGGCCGCCGCACGCGTGAACCGTCGCCATGGCCTTGCCGACACGCTCGCGGACGCGATTGAACAGGCTGCAGGCGACGTGGCCTCTGGCGGGCTCGACGATCAGTTTCCGCTGGTCATCTGGCAAACAGGCTCAGGCACGCAGACCAATATGAACGTCAATGAGGTGATTGCCGGCCGCGCGAATGAGCTGCTGACAGGCACACGCGGCGGCAAAGCGCCCGTCCACCCCAATGACCATGTGAACAAAGGGCAATCGTCAAACGATGCCTTTCCCACCGCGTTGCACATCGCCGCCTCGACTGCCGTGCGGAAAAAATTGCTTCCCGCTCTCAACACCCTGCAATCCGCTTTGGCGGACAAGGCGCGCGCCTGGGCGGATATTATCAAAATTGGCCGCACGCATTTGCAGGACGCAACGCCGCTGACTTTGGGGCAAGAATTTTCTGGCTATGCGCATCAACTCTATCGCTGCGCGCGCCGGATTGAGCCTGCGATAACAGCGGGGACGGATCGCCTTGCCATTGGTGGCACCGCGGTTGGCACCGGGCTCAACGCCCCCAAAGGCTTTGCCGAAGATATGTGCGCTGAGCTGGCCCAGCTGACCGGCCAGCCTTTTGCGCCGGCGCAAAACCCATTCGAGGCGCTGGCAACGCAAGATGCGCTGGTCCACCTGTCGGGCACGCTGAACACATTGGCTGTCGCCCTGACCAAAATCGCCAACGACATTCGCTTATTGGGCTCTGGCCCACGCGCCGGGCTGGGCGAATTGCACCTGCCCGAAAATGAGCCCGGCAGCTCGATCATGCCCGGCAAGGTCAACCCGACACAGGCCGAGATGCTGACGATGGTGGCCGCTCAAGTGATGGGCAATCACCACGCCATCAGCATTGGCGGGATGCAGGGGCATTTGGAACTCAATGTTTTCAAGCCGATGATCGGCGCGAATATTTTGCGGTCGATCGACTTATTAGCAACGGCCATGGAAAGTTTTGCCACCCAGTGTGTGGCGGGCCTAGAGCCAAATCGCGCACGCATTGCCGAGTTGGTAGATCGCTCGCTGATGCTGGTGACCGCGCTTGCCCCCGAAATCGGCTATGATGCCGCTGCGCAGATTGCCAAATACGCACATGAGACTGGCCAAAGCCTGCGTGAGGCCGCCCTAGAGCTGGGGACAATAGATGCCGCGCGCTTTGATGCGCTGGTTCGGCCCGAACTGATGTTGGGCCCCGGTCGTGCCAAGCTGGACCCGTCTGGCAATTGACGCGCGCGGCCCGGCGTTGCAAGAGCAGCCATGGCCCAGATTGATCCTAACGACCCGCACAAATTTAAGCGGCGCGGCATTCTCTTCATCGTGTCCTCGCCCTCGGGGGCCGGCAAGTCGACCATTTCCCGCAAGCTCTTAGCGTCAGATGCCGGGCTGGAAATGTCGGTTTCCGCGACCACGCGTCCACCACGGCCGGGTGAAGTGGATGGGCAGGATTATCATTTCGTAGATGTCGAGCATTTCCGCCAAAAGGTTGCGGAGAACGAATTTCTTGAATGGGCGCATGTCTTTGGCAACCGCTATGGCACACCCCGCGCCCCTGTTGAAAAGGCGCTGTCTGAAGGGCGCGATGTGCTGTTCGACATTGATTGGCAGGGCGCACAGCAGCTGTACCAGCAAGCGGGCGGTGATGTTGTCCGCGTCTTTATTTTCCCCCCCTCGCTCGATGAGCTGGAGCGCCGCCTGCGCGCGCGCGGAACCGATAGCGAAGAGGTGATTGCAGGGCGCATGGCGCGTGCCACAGCCGAAATCAGCCACTGGGATGGCTATGATTATGTCCTCGTCAATGACGATGTGGAGCAGTGCTTCCAAAACGTAAAAGCGATTCTCGAGGCAGAGCGCCTCAAGCGCAGCCGCCAGACAGGCTTAATTGGTTTTGTCCGCAGCCTCGCCAAATCAGGGCGCGATTAAAGCAGTTCCAAAAACCGGCAGGCGGCAAGAAAATCGCGCTTTCGGGCAGTGCGCGCCTCAAGCGCCCAATCATCTTCGCCCCATTGTTCCGCCTGCCACAGCTCATCCAGATGCGCGATGGCAAAGGCATCCTCCGGCAGCACAGCTTCTTCAAGCAGCGCAAGGCCGATCACCAGTGACCCACTTATGGTGATGAGGGGCGAAAGCGCCGCCAATTGATGCGCGGTTGCAGCCGCGACCGCCTCGCCAAGCCGCAGCACTGTCGCCATAGGTTGCGGCTGATGCATGATGCCCGTCACCAACGTAAAATCGACGTCATAGCGCCCACGCGCCCAATCCAGCAGCGGATCCCAGCGCTCCGCTTGGCGCCCCACGAGTTCAGGCGGGCTCTC
>JAGWVG010000043.1 GCA_018970965.1 Alphaproteobacteria bacterium
GGCACATAAAAAAGGATCTGGAACAGCGAATTGAACGCAACCAGCCCAGTCACATATTCTGGACTTCCCTGTGCAAGCTGGTTCCAGACAAGAACCATGGCGATGCAGGGTGCGATACCGATTAGGATCAGTCCGGTCATGTACTCGGGCTTGTCAGGCAGCAGCAGTGCCCCCAGCGCGAACATGAATGCCGGGGCGACGATCCAACATAGCGCAAAAGACAAAGCGAGGATCTTACCATCACGGAAGACCTGACCAAGCTCTTCGTAACGGACCTTTGCCAATGGCGGGAACATCATCAGGATGAGGCCAATGGCAATGGGAATGCTCGCTGAGCCGACTGACATGGCGCCAAGCGCTTTCGGCACATCGGGCACCAGAGAGCCCAGCCCAATGCCAACGGCCATTGCAGCAAAGATCCATAAGGTTAGATAACGATCAAGGAAGGATAACCGGCCTTTCGGCGTCTCTGCTGTGATTGTAACCATCAGGCTGCACCCTCCATCGCGCCAATGCGGCAAAGGTTTTCCAACAGATCCTTGCGGCCCATTGTTTCAAACGGAAGCGCAAGAAATGCCTGCGCCCGCATCTCCAGCCATCGCCAGGTTTGCTCGAACGCCATGTCCACCGCCGCGTCATCGCCAACCACGTCTGCTGGATCGGGAAGGCCCCAGTGCGCCTTGAGCGGTGCCCCCATAAAGACGGGACATATCTCGCCAGCGGCATTGCCGCAGACCGTTATTGCAAGGTCAATCAACGGCCCATCAACACCCGTGAATTCATCCCAACTCTTTGAACGGAATGGCGCCACATCAACGCCCTTGCGGGTCAGCAATCGCAGCGCGCCCGGGTGTGGCACGCCTTTCGGCTTGCTTCCTGCACTGTACGCGACAATCCGCCCTTCACCTATTTTGTTGAGGATTGCCTCACCAAGGATGGACCGCGCCGAATTGCCGGTGCAAAGCACCAAAATGCTGAAAGGCGGCTTTGTCACGCGACCTCGCGTTGATCAGAAACATCTGGGAAGAATGCGGTTATCGGAGAACAGCTCAGTCCGCCGCAGCAATTCTCCGTCAGATAGCCCATCACGCTGTTCATCACGTCAAAATCCGCCGAATAAATGATCGACCGGCTTTGACGGCGCTGCATGACAAGACCGGCATTCGCCAATTGGGCGAGGTGGAAGCTCATCGAAGAGGGCGCAACGCCAATTCGATCGGCAAGAATTCCCGCCGACAACCCTTCGGGCCCTGCTTGAACAAGCAGGCGATAGACCGCAAGGCGATGCTCCTGCGCCAGGGCCGCCAATGCCTTGATGACTGAATTAGCGTCCATCACAAATTCTCATCGATTCCATATTTATTGAAATATCAAATAAATAAGAATTTTTGTCAATGCACGCATCGACACAGACTTAGATGAGCCTAGACAAGAGTGTTGCGGTCAAGGCCCTCCCCAACCGCCGCTTATAAAGGACTAGTGCCCTACCCATCCCGCTGTCTGCGCCAAAACCCAAAGGCCGATCACCAAAAACAGCGCAGCGGCGACGCGCCGCACGGCATCCAGCGGCACACGTTTCAGCACCTCATGGCCCAAGAAGACGGCGGGCACATTGGCGATCATCATGCCCAGCGTCGTGCCCATGGTCACAGGCACAACATCATGAAAGCGCGCACCCAGCGCTATGGTGGCGACTTGGGTTTTATCCCCCATTTCAACTAAGAAGAAGGCGATAACAGTGGTGAGAAAGGCGCCAAAGCGTGCCGGTTTTGCTTCATCTTCATCCATCTTATCAGGGATGAGCGTCCATGCTGCCATCGCAATAAAGGATGCGGCAATTGCGTAGCGGAACCACTGACCATCCAAAATAGCGGCCACCTGCGACCCGACCAGTGCCGCCAAAAAGTGGTTGGCAACAGTTGCAACGAAAATACCCAGCACAATCGGCAACGGCTTTTGAAAGCGTGTAGCAAGCAAGATCGCAAGCAACTGTGTCTTATCGCCAATCTCTGCCAGAGCGACGACCGCTGTTGAGGTTAAGAGAGCGTCCATGATGATCCTTCAAAATGCCATTTGCCGGCGTTAATTATGGGCATTGTTCCACAGTCAAATGTACGATTTGCGGCATGTCTTTAAGGCATTTCCGGATTTCGGATGCCTCACCGCCGGACACGGATATAATGGCGGCATGCGCGCCAGGCCCCACGCGCCACAAATGCAGGTCGGTAATCCGCACCTGAGGCAGATGCACCAAGCGCTGGCGCACGGCCTGCTCCAATATAGGCTCATGCGCATCAAGCAGAACGGCGGCCGTCTCACGCATGAGAGAAAGCGACCATAAGGCGATAACAAGCGCACCTACCACACCCATGATGGGATCAAGCCACATCCACCCAAGATATCGGCCACCCAGCAAAGCAAAAATGGCGAGCACCGATGTCAGCGCATCCGCCAGCACATGAACATAGGCGGATTTCAGATTATTATCATGATGATGATGGCTGTGCCCGCTATGATGGTGATCATGGTCGTGATGATGGTGATGCCCTGCCCCCAACACGGCCGCACTGACCAAATTTACAATAAGGCCAATGACCGCAACCAAGGTCGCTTGCTCAAAGGCAACATTTTGCGGGTTGATCAGCCGCAGCGTGGATTCCCAAACAATTCCAACTGCCACAAAACCCAAAATCATCGCCGAAGCGAATCCAGCCAGATCCCCCACTTTGCCCGTGCCAAAGCTATATTTTCCGCTGCGCACATGCTTCTTCGCATAGGCATAGGCCAATGCCGCCACACCCAGAGCGCCAGCATGTGTCGCCATATGAACGCCATCCGCCAGCAGCGCCATTGAGTTATAATACAGCCCGGCAGCAATCTCACCGACCATCATGACAGCGGTCAGCAGCACCACCCATAACGTTCGGCGTGCATTGGCATCATGCGCTGCATGGAGAAAATCATGATCGTGCATCAGCGCGTCGAGATCTGCATCAAGAGACATTGCGCGACCTTCCCTTCCCACTCTCAACCGCGCTCTAGACGGCTGAACTTTCAACCACAATCTCTTGCCAGAGAGAGTTTCATAATTTCCTTGGGCTTTACACTTGACGGAAACGTGAACCCAGAGGAAGTTTGCGCAAAACCAAATAGGAGAGATTATGCAGGATCACCCGAGGCAGCCGCATGACCATGCTTGAAGGCATCCGCATTATTGATCTCTCAACCGTCATTTTTGGTCCTTATGCGACACAAATGCTCGCGGATTTGGGCGCTGAGGTCATTAAAATTGAAAGCCCCACGGGCGATACGCCGCGCTACATGGGCGGGTTTAAAAATACGCCCTATATGGGCGGCACGCATATGACGGTGAACCGCGGCAAAAAATCGGCCGTGCTGGATTTGAAAAAGCCCGAAGATGCGGATGTCTTGCGTAAGCTGATTGAGGACGCGGATGTCTTTGTTCACAACATTCGCGCGCGCGCCATTACAAAACTCGGCTTTGGCTATGACGCTGTAAAGGCCATCAAACCCGACATCATCTACGCGCATTTTACGGGCTTTAGCCAAGATGGGCCTTGGAAAGATTGGCCCGCTTATGACGATGTCATTCAGGCCGCGACAGGGACCACATCACTCCTCTCGCGCGTCGATGGCAATCCCGCACCTCGTTATCTGCCTTCGCTGATCGCAGATAAGGTTTCAGGCACTTATGGCGCGCAAGCCTTGTTGGTTGCACTCATCCACAAATTGCGGACAGGTGAAGGCCAGCATGTTGAAGTGCCAATGCTCGACTGTTTTGCCAGCTTCATGCTGACAGAGCATTTGCAAGATGCCGTTTTTGAGCCCCCTTTGGGCCCACCCGGCTATCCACGGCAGCTTGATCCTGCACGGCAACCCTTTCCAACGGCCGATGGGCATATTGTGATTGTGCCTTACACCGATGCCAAGATTGTTAAGCTGTTTGAGCTGCTTGAGGATAGCGACTTCCTATCCAACGCGCCCTTTGACACGCCTATGGGGCGCTTTCAGAATATGACACCCATTTATGCGCGCATTGGCGAAATGACGCCGAAGAAGACAAACGCAGAATGGATCGCGCTGCTCAATGCACACGACTTTCCTGTCATGCCCGTTGCAGATTTGGCAGACGTCTTTGCCAATCCGCACTTACAGGCGACAGGCTTCTTCCAACTCGCAGAACATCCCAGCGAAGGCATGATCCGACAGATGCGGCCGCCGGTGCGCTATTCGGCAGACCCAAATCGAGCCATTGGCTTTGCACCAAGGCTGGGCGAACATACTGATGACATCAAGCAAGGGGTTAAACGCTAATGCTGACCAAAGGCGATGACTATCCGATCCACCAAACCCCAGAGCCAATTGCCTATTCCGGCACGGACCGGAATTTTTATGATCGGTATTTTTTCAACGGCTATAGCGCGGATGGCAGCAATTTCTTTGCCATAGCCTTTGGCGTTTACCCGCACCTCAACGTGGCGGATGCCCATTTCTCGTGCATTCGCGGGGACACACAGCATTGCCTCCACGCATCTCGTCTGCTGGACATGGAGCGGATGGACCTGAGCGTTGGGCCAATCCGCATTGAGATTGTTGAGCCGCTGCAGATTTTACGTGTTGTGATTGATGGGCAAGAGGGCATCTCGGCTGATCTGACATTCACAGGCCGATCCTTCCCAGTTGAAGAGCCCCGCTTTACCCGCCGCATCGGCCCGCGCACCTTTATGGATTATACGCGGCTGACACAGAACGGCCATTGGCAAGGCTGGATTGAAGTGGATGGTGTGCGCACGAATGTCTCGGGATCCGTGGGGACCCGGGACCGAAGCTGGGGCATCCGCCCTATTGGCGCAAGCGACCCGCAGCCAACAGTTCCTCAAATGGTGCCCCAATTTTATTGGCTTTGGAGCCCGATCAACTTTGGGGAGGCCAGCCTCTATTTCCACATCAATGCCGACCAATATGGCCGCCCGTGGAACAGCCGCGCGGTTTGGGTGCCCGATGGTGCGCACCCCGAGGCGATGCTGGAAACCGAGGATTGCCATATGGATATTGAGCTCAAGCCCGGCTGGCGCCACGCGGCAAATGCAGAGCTTTCGGCCGCCCTTCCCGATGGGCGCTTATTAGAAGCGACGTTTGAACCTGGCGCCCCATTCTTGATGCGCGGCATTGGCTATGGGCACCCGGAGTGGACGCATGGCGGCTGGAAAGGCCCGCTTGTTGTCGAACGCGAAGATATTGATCTGAAAGGCATCACCGCAGGCCGGGCGGATCATCTTCATATTCAAGCCATATCGAAAGTCCAGCTGACGCTCGATGGCATAACCCAAAGCGGCACGGGCATTCTCGAACAGTTGATCCTGGGCGCCTATGAGCCTTTAGGCCTGACGAGCATTTTCAATGACTGACCGGGTATTGGCGCTTGCTGAGTTTACGGCGGACTGGCTGACAGACTGTCTCGCCCGCAATGGCTCACCAGCGCGAGTGACGAAATTTACTTCACACCCCATTGGCACGGGCCAAGTTGGGGCCACCTATCGCCTCACCCTTGACTATGATCCAGCCTATCCCGCTGGCCCGCCAACGCTGGTTGCAAAACTGCCGTCAAATGACCCGTTAAGCCGGGCGACGGGCAAAACACATATGACATATATCCGCGAGAGCCGCTTTTATCAGCTCTTCGCCGGAAAACGGCCAATGGCGGTACCCAACCATCTCTACATTGCGTTTGATGACGACAGCCATGACTTCACATTGCTGATGCATGATCTGCCGCGCCATGTGCAGGGCAACCAACTGGCTGTGCCGAGCCGAGAGGAAGCACATTGGGCGATGGATGCCGCCGCCTCCATTCACGCAGCCTGGTGGGGCGACCCCATTCTTGACACCTATGATTGGCTTAATGGCACGAAAGCAGTTCCTCCGCCGCTCGATGGTGAGGCACTTTATGCCATGTTCTGGCCCGCCTTTTGTGACCGCTATGGCGATCGCGTCACGCCTGCCATGCGCGAGGTGGGCGAAGCCTATATGGGCAATATCAAACGCTGGACCGAGGCACGCACTGGCCCCCGCTGCCTTACGCATAATGACTTTCGGCCAGATAATATGCTGTTTGATCCTGCCGATGCCGACAAGCCAATTGTCATTGTCGATTGGCAAACCGTCGGTGTTGGCGAAGGCGCCAGCGATATTGCCTATTATTTGGGGACGGCAATGGACCCAGCAACACGGCTTGAAACAGAAAAGTCGCTCATCGCCCGATATCAATCTGCGTTAGACCGTTATGGCGTTCCGTCCGCAGACTTGGCTGATCAGTGGGCGGCGTATCAGGCGTCGTCCTTCTCCGGCATGATGATGGGGGTGACGGCCGCCATGGTGGTCCAACAGACCGATCGCGGCGATGCGATGTTCCTCGCCATGGCAGACCGCTCGGCGCACATGGTTTTAGACCACCGCGCGGTAGCACTGACCTTTTAGGCGGCTACCGCGCGACGGATTTATTCCATCTCAAGGATGACGGCGTCGACTGCCAGACTTTCCCCGGCACTCGCGTGCAATTGCTTCACCACGCCCGATTTCTCGGCGCGCAAGATGTTCTCCATCTTCATCGCTTCAACGATGGCAAGCGGCTGACCGGCTTCCACCTTATCCCCTGCTGCCACGTGAATGGCCGTCACCAGACCGGGCATCGGACAGAGCAGGAAGCGCGACATATCTGGCGGCACCTTCTCAATCATATGCGCGGCAAGTGGCGCGATGTGACTGGGCAAGCACGTGACTTTGTGGATTGCGCCACGCGTGGTCATCGTAAAGCCCGTGCGCGTCTTGGACACTTTGATCGCAAGCTCGCTGCCCGCCACATCGGCCACAACCAGTTTATCACCCGGTGTATATTCCAGCGATACGTCCAGCTCTGCGCCGTCGACCAGCAGCGCATCTTCGCTCACCAGCACTTCAAAGCTGTGGCCGGCAAGGCTGACCTGCCAACATTCAGCTGGCTCCAGGTCATCGCCCAATTGCCCATCAATATGCAGGGCACGATCCGCATTGGCACAGGCCATAAAGCCCGCGATGCCCGCCAAAGACCGCACCAGATCTTGCGAGGTGGCGGCGCCTGAAAATCCCTCAGGATATTCCTCGGCAATAAAGCCCGTGGTCAGCTCACCTGAGCGGAAGCGCGGGTGCTGCATAATGGCCGAGAGAAAATCAATATTATGGCCCAAGCCTTCCAGCTCAAAGCGATCCAGCGCGGCGACTTGGCGGTCCGCCGCTTCATCGCGCGTCTTGCCCCAAGTGATCAGCTTGGCGATCATGGGGTCATAGAACATCGAGACTTCGCCGCCATCCATCACACCATCATCAACGCGCACGCCGTTGGTCCCGCGAATGGGGTCACCAGTCCATCCCGCAACGGGTGGATGATAACGCGAGATGCGGCCGGTGGACGGCAAAAAGCCGCGATAAGGGTCTTCGGCATAAACGCGGTTTTCAATCGCCCAGCCGTCAATCTTCACATCCGCCTGCGTCATGGCGAGCTTTTCGCCCGCCGCAACTCGGATCATTTGTTCGACCAGATCGACGCCGGTAATGGCCTCGGTCACAGGGTGTTCCACCTGAAGGCGCGTGTTCATTTCAAGGAAGTAGAAGCTTTTGCCGCTGGGGTCCGCGCCAGAGACAATCAGTTCCACCGTCCCCGCACTATAATAGCCCACGGCCTTGGCAAGCGCGACGCATTGCTCACCCATCGCCTTGCGCATTTCAGGGGTCACAAAGGGCGATGGGGCTTCTTCCACCACCTTTTGGTGGCGACGTTGGATCGAGCATTCACGCTCATTCAGATACAGCACATTGCCATGCTGATCGCCCAAAATCTGGATTTCGATATGGCGCGGGTTGAGAATGAATTTCTCAATAAACACGCGGTCATCGCCAAAACTGTTGAGCCCTTCACGCTTCACCGCATCAAAGCCTTCGCGGACATCCTGCTCGCTATAGGCAAGCCGCATCCCCTTGCCGCCGCCGCCAGCAGAGGCCTTCATCATGACGGGATAGCCAATCTCGTTTGAGATGCGCACCGCGTGCTCGGTATCTTCAATCTCACCTACAAAACCGGGGACAACATTGACGCCCGCTTCCTTGGCAAGTTTTTTCGATTCAATCTTGTCACCCATCGCGGCAATGGCGTTCACCGGCGGGCCAATAAAGGCGATGTTCTCAGCCGCCAAAGCCTCGGCAAAGCTCGTCCGTTCCGACAAAAAGCCATAGCCGGGGTGGACGGCTTCCGCACCCGTCGCCTTGCACGCGGCAATAATCTTATCTGCAATCAGATAACTTTGCGCCGCAGGGGATGGGCCAATATGCACCGCTTCATCGGCCATTTGCACAAAGGGCGCGCGTGCATCCGCATCCGAATAGACGGCGACTGTCTGAATGCCCATGCGCTTTGCCGTGCGGATCACGCGACAAGCAATTTCGCCACGATTTGCGATCAGGATTTTTTTGAACATCTTGGCTTTCCTTGTGCCGAAATTCGATAAATTGCGCAATTAAGCATCCAGCGGCGGCATATTATGGCCGAGCAGACGCAGCACATCTGCCGCGCACTCCACCACATTTGAGCCGGGGCCATAAATGCCCTGCACGCCCGCATTTTTCAGGAAGTCATAATCCTGCGGGGGGATAACGCCGCCCGCGATCACCTTGATGTCGCTGCGTCCCTTTTCGCGGAGCAGATTAATCAACTCGGGGATCAGCGTCTTATGGCCCGCCGCAAGCGATGATGCGCCGACCACATCAGCCCCGCTGTCGAGCGCCAGCACAACAGTTTCCTCGGGCGTCTGGAACAAGGGGCCGGAGACAACATCAAAACCCATATCCGCAAAGGCCGAGGCGATAACATTCGCGCCACGATCATGCCCATCCTGCCCCATTTTGGCGACGAGCAGTTTCGGTTTGCGCCCCAAACGCCGCGACACAGCCTCAACGCCTTCGAGCACCTGCGCCCAGCGCTGGTCAAATTCATAGGCGCTGCCGTAAATGCCCTTTACCGGCGTCGGCGTGGTGCCATAGCGGCCAAAGACAGCTTCCATAGCGGCCGAAATTTCACCCAGCGTTGCGCGCGCCCGCGCAGCCTCGACGGCCAATTCCAGCAAATTGGCGCCGCCCTTGGCGCCTTCCGTCAACGCGGTCAGCGCCGCTTGACAGCGCGCCTCATCGCGCTTGGCCTTCACATCACGGATGCGCGCAATCTGCGCTTCGCGGACGGCAGCGTTATCAACTTCCAGAATATCAATCTGATCTTCATTGGCGAGGCGATACTTGTTGACGCCCACAATCACATCATCGCCGCGATCCACGCGCGCCTGACGCGCCGCGGCCGCTTCTTCAATCATTGCCTTGGGCCAGCCTGCCGCCACAGCTTTCGCCATGCCGCCTTCAGCCTCAACCCGCTCAATAATGTCCCATGCCTTATCAACCAATTCCTTGGTCAACGCTTCGATATAATAGCTGCCGCCGAGGGGATCGACGACATTGCACATCCCCGTTTCTTCCTGAAGGATGATCTGGGTGTTGCGGGCAATCCGCGCCGAAAAGTCGGTGGGAAGTGCAATGGCTTCATCCAGCGCATTGGTGTGCAGCGATTGCGTGCCCCCCAGCATGGCAGCCATCGCCTCAACGGTTGTGCGGATGACGTTGTTGTAGGGATCTTGCTCGGTCAGAGATACGCCAGACGTTTGGCAGTGCGTGCGCAGCATCTTAGAGCGTTCATCTTGGGCGCCCAGCTTGGTCATCACGCGATGCCACAACACACGCGCCGCCCGCAGCTTCGCCACTTCCATGAAGAAGTTCATGCCAATCGCGAAGAAGAAGCT
>JAGWVG010000331.1 GCA_018970965.1 Alphaproteobacteria bacterium
TTTGCCTTCGCCAATGCGGGCCAGTTCTAACTGAGTGGCAAAAAAGCTGGCGGCTTGATCGTCAGGGGTTGTCGCGGCGGCGGCGCAGGGGGCTTGCCAATCGCTTGGGCGCGTTAGGCCAGATCCATCGCTTCGCTTCTGCACCACAGGGCAAGAAAGCCGAAAAGCCTGCAGGGCGCGCGCCGCACTATCTGCTGGAATATTCAGGCTCGCAAATAAAGGCCCCGCTTCAACGCCAGCGGCGAGCGCCGTCATTGGCTTTGCAGCACTGGTCAGCGGTGCCTTGGTCGGCACGACGATCTGGGTGGCGCAGGCAGCCAACCCAAGCGGCAAGAGGCAAACGAGACTTTTGAAACGGGCCATGCCTGCCGGTTAGGCGGCTTCGTCCGTATCCACAAGAATCCAGTTCGGGTCGCCGGCACGAATATCGCGCTCAAACGTCCATTCATCATGCGTTTCAATCGCATCGGTGAGCGATCCGGCAATCACTGTGCCTTCGGTATCGCGCGTGACAGCGGCGATATCTGCATCAAAACGCACTGTGATTTGCGCGACACGATCAGTTAGGCTGGCGGCAGAAATAATTGCCCGGTCAATGCGCACCAAACGATTGTCGAGCACCTCGCCCGCTTCTGCGCGCGCCTTGATGGCTTCGGCAAAGCTATCATGAACCTCGCCGCTGACATAAGGCGCAACAGCAGACATATCGCCCTTCCAAAACCCATCGAGAATCATGCCATAAGCGGCCTTAGCCCCTTCCAAAAACTCAGCCGGGTGGAAGCGCGGGTCCGCAGAAGAAATTGCACGCAACCCGCTTGTGGCAGACATATCAAAGCTTTCACCCATCGGCGGGGCCGTGCGCGTGGCATCGCGCGGCTCAGCCGCCGGTGCTGGAAAGGACGGAGACGCAGGCTCTTCCGCGGGTTTGCCCAATGTTTGCTCATGGCCTGTGCGTTTGCCCAAAATGGCAAAAAGACGCAGACCCAAAAATGCGGCAATCATTGCAAAGAGGATGGTTTCAACCACGGCAAACACCTTTCTGACCCACAACATAGGATGCCAAGCGCCAGCTTTCAAATAGAGCTTTCGTCGGGTGGTCGCAAAATCTGTGGCATTGCCCTTCGTTTCGGCCCCTGCTACGCGCCGCAACACATGTGGCGGACCATATCGTCCGCCGTGACAGACTGAACAGGACCGGATTGAAACATGGCTGACGACACCAACGCTCCCCTTGCCAACGGCGAAGACACGCTGCCCGCGGTGGGCGTTATCTCGCAATATGTGAAGGATCTTTCTTTCGAAAATCCAAACGCCCCAGCTGTGTTCCAATGGCAGGGTCAGCCGCAAATTGATGTCGGCTTCAACATCGGTAACGAACAAGTCGGCGATGACGTTTTCGAAGTCTCTTTGAAAATCAATGTGGTTGCAAAGACAGAAGAGAAAACGGCGTTTCAGGTTGAACTGGTCTATGCAGGCCTGTTTGGCATCCGCAATGTGCCTGAAGAACAATTGGCCCCCATCCTTTTGGCGCAGGGCCCGGCAATGCTCTTCCCCTTTGCCCGTCGCGTTTTGGCCGATGCCGTGCGTGATGGTGGGTTCCCGCCGCTGATGCTTGACCCAATTGATTTTGGCGCGCTGTTTATGCAGCAGGCAGAATTGGCGGCGCAAGAAGCCGAAGGCGCGGGCGCAGAAGGCAACGCCTAAGCGCCGCGCGCAGGGCCGCACCCGATGAAACTGGGCAAAGCCATTGGCACAATTGGTGGGCTGACGATGGTCAGCCGCGTGCTGGGCTTCGCGCGCGAAATGGTGATGGCGCGCATCTTGGGCGCCAATATGTTTGCCGACGCCTTTCTGGTCGCCTTTCGTTTGCCCAACACATTTCGTCGCTTTTTTGGCGAAGGTGCGTTTTCAGC
>JAGWVG010000044.1 GCA_018970965.1 Alphaproteobacteria bacterium
TCATTTCCCCCGCCAGTTCCTTATTCTGAATATGCGTGTGGATTGTCGCCAAGCGGAACCAATAGGGGACGAGTTCGCCCATATAGTTGAAGCCGCCGCCCGTCAGAATATGCTCATAATCATGCGTTTGGCCCGAGCGGAGAGAATAAAATTGCCACTGCGTCTTGGGCTTATAATCTGGGACGATCTGGATATCGTAATTCCCCTCGGTGGCGATTTTATAATAAATGCCGCCAACAGTGCCCGGCGCACAGCCCTTCAGATCATCCAACGTATAGTCCGACACCCACCAGTCCGAAAACCACTTGTCGAACGCCGGGTTCACCTTGCGCTCTTCGGTGATCATATGTTCGATATGATCAAAGTCGCGCAGCTCATCGATAAAGCTCAGCAATTGGTACATTTCGGCTGCGGGCGGAAAATCCGGCCCGTTTTTCTTCAGCGCAATAAACGCAATCCACTCACGCAGGCGCGGGTGGTTGAGATATTTGGAAGATGAAACCAGAACGCTGGAGTCCGTACCCAGCAAATTTACGCCGCGCGCCAGATAGGGAATATCGTCCATGAGTCTCTCTCCTTTATTTGCGTAAAAACTTACGGCTTTTAAATTCGCAAATCTAGGGTATTTGAACGCGAGAGAGACGAAGTGCGTCGAATCGGGAGAGGAAAGCGATGACACAGCCGAAAATTGCCCTTGTAACTGGAGCCAGCCGTGGTGCAGGCGCGGGCGTGGCACGTGGATTGGGGGAATTGGGCTATACTGTCTACGTAACTGGCCGTTCCGTTACGGGCAGCACAGCCAAGGGATGGGATGGTTCACCCCTTCCCGGCACAATTGGCGAAACCGCTGCTGAAATTACCAAACGCGGTGGTAAAGGCATCCCGGTCGCGTGCGACCACAGCGATGACGCACAAGTCGCCCGCGTTTTTGAACAGATTATGGATGAGCAAGGCCGGTTGGACGTGTTGGTCAACAACGCTGCCTATATGCATCCGCAACTGATTGAGAAGAAGCCGTTCTGGGAAAAGGAACTGGCGGCTCAATATATCCTCGATGTCGGCCTGCGCTCTGCCTATGTCGCCAGCTGGCACGCTGCGCGCATCATGGTGCCGCAAAAAAGCGGGATGATCGCCATGACATCGTCCTTCGGCGCATCCTGCTATATGCATGGCCCGGCTTATGGCGCACAAAAGGCAGGCTTAGATAAGCTGGCGCACGATATGGAGCATGATCTGCGTGGCACTGGCGTCATTGCCGTTTCCATTTGGCTTGGCCCGCAAATTACAGAACGCGCGCTGATCGCCAAGGAAGTGAATCCGGAACAATATGAAGGCTTTATGTCGGTTGCCGAAAATCCGGAATTCACCGGCCATATTTTGGATGCGATCAATAAAAGCGATCGTCGGGATGAATTGTCGGGCAACACCCTCATTGGCGCGGAAATTGCCATTGAATTGGGCGTCACTGATCGCGGCATGGAGCGCCCCTCCTATCGTGACATGCTGGGCAGCCCGCGTGAAAAGAATCCGGCGGCTGTTTACTGATCGCGATTATGGCCAAGCAATTTCATCTTGCAGATTTGTTTGAAACCGTTGCCAAAACGGTTCCTGACCGGACCGCAATTATTTCAGACAGCACCCGGCTGACCTATGCCGAGCTGAACGATCAGGCTGATCGACTGGCCAGTGGCCTTGCTGCGCACGGTGTCAGCCGAGGCGATAAAATTGGGCTCTATCTATTTAATGGCCCGGCCTATTTGTTAGGCTTTATTGCTGCCTGCAAATTGGGGGCGGTGCCGTATAACGTCAATTATCGCTATCGTGCGGACGAGTTGCGCTATCTTTTTGCCAATGCTGATAGCGCCGCCATTTTGCACGGGGCAGAGTTTTCGCCCATCATCCGAGAAGTGCGCAGCGATGTGCCGACGTTGAAGGTGACGGTGGCTGTCCCTGATGGCTCTGGCGCTGACATTTCAGGCTCGCTTGATTATTCAGAGCTGTTGACCACGCCGCCCGCTGGCCCTTGGGAGCGCGGCGAAGACGATATTATTCTCAGCTACACGGGCGGCACAACGGGCATGCCCAAGGGCGTCATGTGGCCGCACCGGGCCTTTCTGTTTGCCTGTGCGGGCGGGGCCGGATATTTTAACCCCGCAGGCCCAGTGAAACTGCCCGAAGACATCGCGGATCGTGCGGCCAATGGTTATCCGCTCAAGATGTTCCCTTTGGCCCCACTGATGCACATGGCAGCAATTTGGGCAACTTGGTCAGCCATGCTGAATGGCCTTACGATCATCCTCGATGAAAGCCGCGCGTTTGATCCGGAAAAGATTTTCGACACAATTGAACGCGAAGGCGCAAACCTGATCCAATTTGTCGGCGATGCGATGGCAACGCCATTGCGCGATACATTGCGGGCCAATGCTGGCCGCTGGACCTTAGATCATGTCATGAATTTGGGCTCTGGCGGTGCCGTGTTCTCGCAGCATCTGAAAGACGATCTGAAGGCGCTAATCCCCTCGGCCAGCATAACCGATGGCATGGGCTCGTCTGAGACAGGTGTCTCTGGCATGGCTGAGAAAAGCGCCGAAGGTGTGATGCGGCTGCCCGCCAATGAGAACCAACAAGTGATTGTGGATGATCGCATTGGCACTATTGGGGAAACCGGCTTTATCGCTCGCACCGGAAATACGCCCATTGGCTATTATAACGATCCGGTCAAAACTGCTGAAACGTTCAAAACAGTCGCGGGCAAGCTATGGGCCGTATCGGGCGATGCTGGCCGCCTGGATGAAGATGGTATGATCACCATGTTCGGGCGCGGATCGACCTGTATCAACAGCGGCGGCGAAAAGATTTTTCCTGAAGAAGTGGAAGAGGCTTTGCGCGCCCATCCATCGATTTTTGATGCTGTGGTCGCCGGGCAGAAGGATGAGCGTTGGGGCGAACGTGTGGTGGGCGTCGTTTCTTGTCGTCCTGGCACCAGCACGCCGACGCTTGACGAGGTAAAAGCCTTTCTGGTCGATCGTCTGGCAGGCTATAAAATCCCTAAAGCCTTGATTTGGGTGGATGAGGTGAAACGTTCCCCCGCGGGCAAGCAGGATTATCGCTGGGCTAAAGATATGGCAGCAAACGCATGAGTGGTGTTGACCCTATTTTTGCCAAGCTAACCGCGCCTGGCGAGCCTTTTGCGCTGACCGAGCGGGATGGGCTGCGGCTCTTCTCGAACATGCCGCCTGATCTCAATATGCTGATTGAAAGCGCGCGACGGCATGGCGACAAGACCTTCATTGTCGAAGGTGATAAGCGGCTGAGCTTTGACGATGTGTTCCGCTTACGCGATGCGCTGGTGCCGCATTTGGGCATCACCACGCGCGGCGAACGTGTGGCCATTTGCATGCGCAACTGCAGCGAATGGGTGATAGGATTTTTGGCATCGATCCGCGCGGGCGGCGTGCCTGCGTTAGTCAACAGCCGCGGCGCGCCTGCCGAATTGGCGGCAGCCGTTGAAGACGTATCGCCCACGATTGTTCTGGCCGATGCAGAGCGTGCAGCACTGCTGCGCGAAGGCGGCTATCAAGGCCATATTCTGGAAACAAAGGATTTTCCAACTGAGGGCGAGGCGGGGCCACCGCCCTCTCCTGCTCAGCCGGAAGACCCTGCCGCCATTCTCTTTACCTCGGGCACCACAGGCCGTGTTAAGGGCGCCATCCTCACACATCGCAGCCTGATGACAGGCGTCATGGGCATGCAGCTGTCTGGCATGATGGTGCTGCATGGCATGGCCCAAAAAATGGGCATTACGCCCGAAACCATTATTGCCAATATGCCGCAAGGCGCGGTGCTGGTGGTCTTCCCGCTCTTTCATATTTCGGGGATGGGCGCGGCATTCCTGTCGCCGATGCTCGCCGGCTCAAAAATTGTCATCATGCGGCGTTGGGATCCGCAAGAGGCACTCCGCTTAATTGCGGAAGAGCGGATCACCCAATTCACGGGTGTCCCGACAATGTTGTGGGATGTTTTGCACGGTGCCAAGTTGGATGAGGCCGACCTGAGCTCATTGCGCAACATCTCGAGCGGCGGGCAGGCGCTGCCCGTCAATCTGCTCGATGCCATCCGTGCCGCATGTCCACAGGCGATGATGGGCACGGGCTATGGGATGACCGAAACCTCGGGCATGGTCGCTATGGCCAATGGCGAGGATTTTATCCGCAACCGCGCCTCAGCGGGCCGTGTTCTGCCTTTGGTCGATATGCGCATTGAAGGCCCCGATGGTGCTGAATTGCCACGCGGCGAAGCGGGCGAGATTGTTGTGCGCGGCGCGCTTGTGATGTCAGGCTATTGGAACCGGCCAGAGGATACGGCCGCCGTACTCTCTGCTGATGGCTGGCTGCGTACCGGTGATGTCGGCTATATCGACCCTGAAGGCTATATTTTCATTGTTGATCGCAAGAAGGACATGGTGATCTCGGGTGGCGAGAACATCTATTGTGCCGAAGTCGAGCGGGTGTTGGGGGAAATGCCCGAAATTACCGAATGCGCAACTTTTGGCATCCCCGATGAGCGTCTGGGCGAGTTGCTCGTTGCTGTTGTCGTCGCCTCGGGCATTGATGAAGCGACCATCATCCACAATGTGGCCGAACATTTGGCGCGTTACAAAGCGCCCGCCCGCGTTGCCTTCTCAAAAACACCGCTGCCGCGCAACGCGGTGGGCAAAATCGACAAAGTTTATCTGCGGGCGCATTGGCCCGAACTGATTGGAGACGCGTGATATGGGTATGCCCAAAGACATCAAAATCATCGACTGTATGTTGGGGATCCCCGAAGCGGAGGACCGGTCAGAATGGTTCGCCAGCTTCCGTCCGCTGATCAAGGACCAGCAGACGCTGGAATCCTTTAAAATGCCCGCACAATATATGTTCAAAGACATTCCTGAGACAGGCAATGTCGATGATTTTGTGAAGTGGACCGTCGATCAGATGGACCAACATAATATCGACAAGGCGCTGATCGGCTGGAACGAGAATAAGACGTCTTATCGCGCGAAGGAAAAATTTGGCGATCGCTTCTTCTTCGACTTACCCTGCGATCCGAATAAGGGGGTGGATGAAGTCCGCCGCATCAAGCGCATTCATGCCGAAGTTGGCCTGTCCGCAATCAGCGTCTTCCCCTCAGGCACGCTGCCGCAGGTGGCGATCAATCACAAATATATGTTCCCGCTCTACACCTGTGCGGCGGAACTGGGCATTCCAATTTTGTTGAATGTGGGCATTCCCGGTCCGCGCATCCCGATGGAGACGCAAAAGGTAGAACATCTGGACGAAGTTTGCTGGTTCTTCCCCGATTTGAAGATTGTGATGCGCCATGGTGCCGAGCCGTGGGAAGCCTTGGCCGTGAAGTTGATGCTGAAATGGCCCAACCTCTATTATTCGACCAGCGCCTTTGCGCCGAAACATTATCCCAAGGCGATTATTGATTACGCTAATACGCGCGGCGCAGATAAGATCATTTATGCGGGATATTTCCCAATGGGCCTCAGCCTTGACCGGATTTTCTCAGACATGGAAAATGTGCCCTTCAAAGACAATGTTTGGCCCAAATTCCTTCGGGAAAATGCCCAAAAGGTCTTTGGGCTCTAAGTTTTAAAGAGGAGCTGGGAAGTCTGCTCCATGTCCCCCCAGGCCAGCAGAGACAACCCCTCTGGCCCGCCCCATAAAGGGGCAATTGAGAAGGAGACGCATCATGTCTGATGCTGAAAGCAAAGCCGCCAGTGATGCCCGCACGGCACCTGTGGCCGTCTGGCAAATCCTTGAAAAGCTCAAAGGGCAGGATTTGGCCGACTGGCGCTTGGCTAATGTCGAAAATCGCGCATCGATTGAAGAGCGCAATTTGAACATTGGCATCCCCTTTGGCTGGTATCCGCTTGTCCTCGCGAAGGATTTGGCTGTCGGCGAAGTCAAGCCGCTGCGCTATTTTTCGAAAGACCTCGCCATGTGGCGCGGCGAAGATGGCGAAGTGCGCATGGTCGATGCCTATTGCAAGCATTTGGGCGCGCATATGGGCCACGGCGGCAAGGTGCATGGCAATCTGCTCGAATGCCCATTCCACGCCTGGCGCTATGACGGCAATGAAGGCGTGGTGAAGGACATTCCCTATGCCCGCGTCATCCCGCCGCAGGTGAAGCGTAAATGCACCCGCACCTGGCACATCACCGAAGCCAATCGCTGGATTTGGGCGTGGTATCACCCAGAAGATGCAGCGCCTTTATGGGAGGTGACGCACCTGCCCGAATGTTCTGACCCTGACTGGACGGACTTTGAAGTCCATGAATGGAATGTCTGGGGTTCCATACAGAACATGGCTGAAAATGGCGTCGATGTGGCGCACTTCAAATATATCCATGGCACCGCCAATGTGCCCTTAGGCGAATTGCGCTGGGGTGATTGGGGCCGGGGTGCGGATGTAAAGGCCAAGATGGGAACACCTTGGGGCGAAGTGGATGGCTGCATTAGCTATGACACGATGGGTCCGGGGCAAAGCTGGACACGCTTTACCGGCATCTCAGAGACGCTTCTGGTCGCATGTTTGGCTCCCGTGGAGCTTGATCATGTCCATGCCCGCTTCTGCTTCACGCAACCCAAGGCGCAAGCCGAAGGCGAACGTGCAGGCGTCGCGAAAGCCATTATCCGCGATATCTGTAAGCAGTTTGATCAGGATAAGGTCGTATGGGATCGGCAGAAATATGAAGCCAACCCCATAATCTGCGATGGCGATGGCCCGATTCCGCAGTTCCGTAAATTCTATTCCCGCTATTATGTGACGCCAGAAACGGACACGACCAAAGCGGCTTAATTTCATACAAAATTCAAGGGCTGGCCTCAGAAAGGCCGGCCCTTTTTAACGATAATGGAGAGTGACCGGACATGATGGATCGTCGCCAGCTGCTTGCCACGGGGGCGGCGCTTGCCGTTGCCACGCCTGTCCGGGCGAAAGGAAAAGCCATGAAGAGCAGCATTTTGGACGGCCATGACGCGATGGGATTGGCAGAGCTGGTCAAAGCCCGCCAGATCGCACCTACAGAATTGTTGGAGGCGGCCATTGCGCGCGCGGAGGCGCTTAACCCGCGCTTCAACTTCATGGCACAAAAGCATTATGATTATGCGCGCGCGGCGATTGCCAAAGGCTTGCCGCAAGGGCCGTTTACGGGCGTGCCTTGGCTGCTGAAAGATTTGAACACCTATATTGCTGGCGAAGTGACGGAAGGGGGCAGCCGCTTCTACAAAGGCTATCGCGCCACAGTAACGTCCGAGCTGGTCCGCCGCTACGAAAAGGCCGGGCTTGTTATCTTCGGCAAAACGACCACGCCCGAATTTGGTCTGACGGGGACGACCGAGAATAAGCTGACCGGCGACACGCATAATCCTTGGAACCCGGATCATATTGCTGGCGGGTCTTCCGGCGGATCGGCGGCGGCGGTTGCTGCAGGCGTTATTCCCGCCGCGCACGCAACTGATGGCGGCGGCTCAATTCGCATTCCTGCATCCTGTTGTGGGCTATTTGGCATGAAGCCAAGCCGCGGACGCATCCCAATGGGCCCCGTGCGTACCGAAGGCTGGGGGGGATTATCCTGCCACCATGCCGTCACCCACAGCGTGCGCGATAGTGCCGCGCTGATGGATGCAACGCATGGGATTGAACCGGGCTCACGCTATTCTGCCCCGGCACCTGAGGGCGGCAGCTTTTTGGCGCATGTCGGGCGTGATCCCGGCAAATTGCGCATTGCCCTGATGATTACGCCCTTGGCAGGCTCGGCAGTTGATCCAGAAGTTGCCGCCGCCACTGAGGCCACTGCAAAGCTGTGTGCCAGCCTTGGCCATCATGTCGATATTGCAGCGCCCAAAATTGATGTTGCGGCGATCGGCCAAGCCTCCTTCGTGCTGATTGCCTCAGCTGTTGCCGCCGACATTGAAGATCGCGCCAAGCTGCTTGGCAGCTCACCGGGCCCAGATGTGCTGGAACCGATTACGCTGGGCTTCCACGGCTATGGCAAAACTTTGTCGGGCATGGACGTTGCTCGCGCCAATAATGTTCTGCAAACGGCAGCCATCTCAATGGCGCAGTTCATGGCGGATTATGATGTCATCCTCTCGCCCACGCTTGCAGCACCGCCGCTCAAACTGGGGCAGATTAACCTGACACCGGGCGTTGATTTACCAACTTGGGGCGGGCGGGCGGCCACCTTCTCTCCCTACACGCAAATCGCCAATATGACGGGTCAGCCCTCTATGTCGTTGCCACTGGCGATGTCGAAAGCAGGCCTGCCCATCGGCATCATGTTCACAGGCCGCTATGGCGAAGAAGCCTTGCTCTACAGCCTTGCGGGCCAAATTGAGGCAGCAGCGCCTTGGGCGGCGCGCAAGCCAAATATCAGCTAAAATAAAGATCTTGGGGGAAGCAGCATGAATGAGATTTTGGATCAATTGGCCCCTATCATTGGGCTGTTCGGGCTGATTGGCTTTGCAGGTCTGGCAGGACTGAAACACCCAATCGAAAAAGGCCGACCTGGCCTTGGCGTGCGGCTGACCGCTCTGCTGGGCCTTGTTGGCTTGGCGGGGATTTGGATTCCGGGTGCGGGCGCCATGGGTGCAGCCGGCGCCTTGGGCCTGTGGAACCATCAAAACCCCAAGCTCGCTAAATGGGGGAAATGGGGCTGGAGCTTCGTGTTTGGCGTGCCTTATCTGGCCCGCGCGTTGATGGCCTAACTGGCAATCCGGCGGATGGTGCGAAAGCCAATATGGTTGGTGCCCAAATCATCCTCCATCCGCTGACGCGATTGCGGGCGATAGCGTGCGCAGAAGTTCACTGCGCATAAAAACGATCCGCCTTTCACAGTATGCGCGGCGCCATCTGTGGGCGCTGCAGGACTATGATTGGGCGTCCAGGCGCTCTTTGTCCATTCCCACACATTGCCCGTCATATCGTAAAGGCCATTGGGGTCGGCAGGGAAACTCGCTACAGGTGCGCGCATCATAAAGCCATCGGCAGCAACATTATGCGTTGGGAATTGCCCATCCCAATTATTGCTGCTGGGCTTGCCATCGTGAATGGGGCGCGCCCTGCCCGGCATTTCCGTGCCCCGCCCTGCGGCCCATTCCCACTCGGCCTCAGTCGGTAAATCGCGGCCCTTCCACCGTGCATAAGCGAGTGCATCAGCATAAGCGATTTGCACAACGGGCTCATCATCACGGCCTTTTATGCTGCTGCCCGGCCCTTCTGGCTGGCGCCAATTGGCGCCTGCCATAAATGTCCAGCCCGGTGATTGCCCCGGCCCCGGCATCACAAATACCGCACTGCCCGGCATTTGCTGCGCCACAGGTACATGATCATCACCGCGAAAGCCGCGCTCTGCGATTGTTTTATAGCCCGTCGCCGTCACAAACTCAGCAAATTGGCGGTTCGTGACCTCCGTCGCATCCATATAGAAACTCGCGACAGCAACCGGCGGGCCGCGACGTTCCTCAGGGTAGCTCTGATCATTCCCAAGCGTAAGTGTGCCGCCTTTAATCAGCACCTCGCGCTCTTGCGGGCTAGAACAGCCCGCAAGCAACGCCATACCCAGCGTAGCAATGCTCAACCCGACCCGCATTAACGGAACCGGATCTTAGCCTTTGGCGGATATTTGGCCATGGTCGCGCCATGCAGCGCAATGAGAGGGCCGAGCGCGTAAGAGGGCACCCACGCCTTTTCGATCAAGACCGATTTGCGTTCCTTAGGATCAAGGTAAAGATTATAC
>JAGWVG010000045.1 GCA_018970965.1 Alphaproteobacteria bacterium
TGGGCCTGATTAACCGCATCGTCCACGGCGTTGCGCTCGATGGGGCGTTAGAGCTTGCTGAGACGATTAGTGCCAATGGCCCGCTGGCGGTGGCCGCATCAAAGCAAGTCATCCGCGATCAGCAGGATTGGAGCCAAGCCGAACAATGGAAGAAGCAATATGAGCAGACGTCTCATGTCTTTTCTTCCAAAGATGCCCGCGAAGGCGCGGCCGCATTTGCAGAAAAGCGCGCGCCGAATTGGACCGGCTCTTAATCTTTTAGGTGAAAAAGCCCAGTCGGGCGGCAGCATCCTTCAGATCTGCCACCCGGTTGGGCGCTAGTCGATTGGCGCGTGCCTGATAGGCGGCAACAATATCAGCGCCCGCGGTGTCAGGTGTGCCCGTGTCAAATGGCGGGGCAGGATTATATTCAAGTGCCAATTGAATGGTGCGCGCAGTTTGTGCGTCCGTCAGTTCGGCAGTCAACGCCAGCGCAAAATCAATGCCCGCCGTCACGCCACCCCCTGTCACACGATTTCGATCAAAAACGGTGCGCGCATGGACCGGCGCTGCTCCAAACAGCGCCAAATGCGCATGCCACGCCCAATGCGTCGTTGCCTGATACCCTTTCAGCAATCCAGCCGCGCCGAGGATCAGCGCACCGGTGCACACACTCGTTACCCAAGCAGCGCCTTCACCTGCCTGACGCACCCAATTCAGTGCCGCCGCATCATTGATGACATCTGTAATCCCCATCCCACCGGGAATGCAGATCAGGTCGGGCGCAGGCAGATCGCTTAGCCTTTTGGTGGGGAGTATCGAAAAGCCTGCATCTGTTGGGACGGGGTCAAGACTGTGCCAGACCAAATCAATCTGCGCGCCCGGTAAGCGCGAGAGAACTTGCGCTGGGCCAGTTAGGTCAAGCTGTGTGACACCGGGGAAGAGCAGAAAAGCAATGCTCTGTACGGGGCGGGCCATTACTCGGCAGCCAACAATTCTTCGGCGCCCCCCAGATCAACCGAGACGAGCTTTGACACGCCACGCTCAATCATCGTCACGCCAAATAGCCGGTGCATCCGGCTCATCGTCACGGCATTGTGCGTGACAATAAGATACCGCGTATCGGTATCGCGCGACATGACGTCGAGCAGGCCGCAAAAGCGTTCAATATTCGCGTCATCCAGCGGGGCATCGACTTCGTCGAGAACGCAAATGGGGGCGGGGTTGGTCAGGAAAAGACCAAAGATCAGCGCCACGGCCGTCAGCGCTTGTTCTCCGCCCGAAAGCAGCGTCAAGGATTGCAGCTTCTTGCCCGGGGGCTGCGCAAAAATTTCAAGGCCCGCTTCCAACGGGTCATCACTGTCAATCAGCGCCAGATGCGCCTGTCCGCCGTTGAAGAGCGTGGTGAACAGGCGTTGGAAATGCCCGTTCACTTTTTCAAACGCATCCAGCAAGCGCGTCCGGCCTTCGCGGTTGAGGCTGCCGATGGACCCACGCAGCCGGTTGACCGCTTCCGTCAATTCATCCCGTTCGGCAATGGAGCGGGTTGTTTCCCCTTCAATTTCAGCCAGTTCTTGCTCGGCCACAAGATTAACCGGGCCAAGCCGTTCGCGATCGACCAAGAGACGATCATGATCATTATGTTCGATGTCCGCCGCACGTACAGTCTCGGCCGCAAAGCCGGCTTTTTCGGGCAATAAGGGTGGGGGGCATTCAAAACGCTCGCCCGAGAGGCGGCCCATTTCCATGCGACGCTGTTCATGATTTTCCGCACGTGCGACGGCCCCGGCGCGCGTTTCGCGCACGCTGGCCAGCAGTTCACCTGCTTCAGCGAGCTTGGCCTCAATGTCGCGCAGCGCGTTTTCTGCAGCGCGCTCTTCGGCAATCGCAGCTGTCGCGGCGTCAGACAAGCGCGCCGTATCGCTGACCAGATCGGCAATTTTGGCATCCAGTTCATCTGGCGCTTTGGCTAGCGTTAAGGCTTCGGCTTCCGCTGCCTTGGCACGCTTTGTCATTTCATCAATGCGGCGCGCCGCTTCACCTGCGCGGGATGTCCAATTTTGCGCTTCAGCACGCGCGGTGGCCAATCGGGTTTTATCGTCGGCCAACGCCCGGTCTGCATTGGCGTTGTCGGCCTTTAGCTGCGCAATTGTCCCGCGAGCGGTTTCGGCAAGTGATTGCAACTGCGCTACGCGCTGGCTGGTCTCGCTGCCATCGGGCAGGGCTTGGCGTGCCGCTTCGGCACTTTGATGCTCGCGCTCCGCCTCTGCACGTTCGTTCAAGGCGCGGGCGATACGTTCCGCCATTTCCGCTTTGCGTGCCGCCAGCCGCTCAAGAGCTTGTTGGGCTTGGTCTGCCTCGCGCAGGGCTTGACGTGCCTGGCTTTCTGCCTCGGCCATTGCTTTGCGCCCAGCTTCCGTGGCCAGGCGTGCATGTTCCATTTGGTCTTGTGCCGCAGTCACGGCTGCGCGCGCCGCCTCAACCAGTGCCGTGGCTTCGGGCATGTCTGCACGCAAGGCAGCAATTCGGTTGAGGCGGACGAGCCGTTCAGCTGCCGCCGCACCATCGCCGCTGGTCACAAACCCATCCCAACGGCGGAGGCGTCCATCCCGGGTGACGATACGCTGACCAACAGCAAGCGGCGCGTTATCATCTGTGTCGACAACGCCAATCTGCGAAAGGCGGCGCTGCAATTCTGCCGGGGCTGTTACATAAGCCGACAAGGGCTCAACGCCCTTTGGCAAAGCCGGGTCGATCTCTTGTGTTGCCGCACCTGTCCAGCCGCGGCCATCAGCAAGGCCCAGACCGGCATCCAAATCATCGCCCAAGGCGGCCCCCAAAGCGAGCTCATAGCCCGGGGTGGCGTTGATATGATCAAGTACGCGATTGCCCGTGCTGCCCTGTGTCACCGCCTTATCCAAAGCGCGCAATTCACTTTCCAGTGCGGCAAGTGCGGCGTGCTTATCTGCCAAATCGGCTTGCGCGGCGGCGCGTGCGACAGAGGCGTCTTCGCGCGCGGCTTCTGCTTGTGCGACGCGGTCTTGCGCGGCTTTTGCGGCGGCCTCTGCTTCGGCCGCGCTGTGTGTGGCCGCTGTCAATGTGGCCATCAGCGGCGCATCTTCTCCCAGTGCAGCCAATTGACGCTCTAACTCTTCGGCCTCGCGGGTTGCGCGGTTTAGCCGGGCCGCGGCGGCAGACAAAGCGGCTTCGGCCACGCGGGCTTCCGCTTGTTCGCGGGCTTGTGCGGATAAGGCTTGTGCCAAATCAATTTCTGCATCGCGCCCTGCGGCTTCGGCCTTGGCAAGTCGTTCGATCAGTGCAGGCCGGTCTGCCTCAGCACTGGCAATCCGCGTCTCAAGCGCTTTGGCTTCGGCTTCCAACCGCGTCAGCGCTGCAGCGGCGTCGTTGGCCAGCTCTCCCTCACGTTGTCGGTCGGCCACCAGCCGCTCCGTTTGCGCGGCAAGATCTGCAATGCGCCGGTCTAACGCTGCACGCTCGGTGCGAAGTGCAGCGAGCTTATGACCAGATTCATTGGCCCGGTCGCGCGCAGCAATCGCGCCAGCGCGCAGATCGCCCAAGGTGCGGACAGCTTCAGATTGGTAAGCAGCGGCGGCGCGCTGTGCTTCTGCGGCTTTTTGCACCGCGTCTTCTGCGGCTTGTGCTTCGGCTTTGGCCTTGTCAGCCGCTGCGGCGGCATCGCGCCAGCGCGCAAAAATCATGCGGCCTTCGGCCACACGAATATCGGCCGATAATTTGCGATAACGTTCCGCCGCCCGCGCTTGGCGCCGCAAAGTGCTGGCGCGCGCTTCCATATCGCCCAACACTTCGTTGAGGCGGTTGAGGTTGGTTTCGGTCGCGCGCAGCTTTTGTTCGGCATCTTTACGCCGGACATGAAGGCCGGAAATGCCCGCTGCTTCTTCCAACATTGCGCGCCGGTCGACGGGCTTTGCTGCAATGACGGCCCCAATCCGCCCTTGGCTGACCAGCGCGGGAGAGTGGGCACCTGTTGCGGCATCGGCAAACACCAAAGCCACGTCTTTCGCGCGGACATCGCGACCATTGAGCCGATAGGCAGAGCCCGCCCCGCGTTCAATCCGGCGCACAATTTCCAGCTCGCGGTCATCACCCGTTGCATCGCGCTCGGCCAGAATTGAAACTTCGGCAAAGTCGCGCGAGGGTCGTTTTTCGGTGCCGGCAAAGATCACATCATCCATTGCGCCGCCGCGCAGGGATTTGGCGCTCCCTTCGCCCATCACCCAGCGGATCGCCTCGAGCAGATTGGATTTGCCACATCCATTTGGGCCAACAATGCCCGTCAGCCCGGGCTCGATGCGAAGCTCGCTCGGGTCGACAAAGCTTTTAAAGCCCGTCAGCTTGAGGCGCTTGATCCGCAAGCGATGGCCTTTAGGCGCCAGCGTCCATCAACTTGGGTTTCAGAACTTCCCAAGCCGATGTGTTTTCTTGCGTTACGCCGTTGATGACAAAGGTGGGTGTGCCCTGCACCTTAAATTCGCGCACGCCCTTTTCAGTCATCGCTGTCAGGGCATCAATGGCCTTGGCATCTGCAATACAGGCCTGGGCCTTGGCGGCGGACACCCCGCGCTGCTGGACAAATTCAATCAGCCCCAATTTGGCCGCCAATGCCTGTGTCAGCTGAAGCGGGCTCATGGTTTGGAAGGCCTTTTGATCGGCTTCTGTCACATCCTGGGTTTTGCCCAGCCACTCGCGTTGGCTTGCATAAAGCTGCTCTGCAATGGGGAAGAAGGCTGCCGGGCCATTGCAGCGCGCCAAAAGCGATGCCGGCACATCCAGCTGGTTCAGCAAGAAGGTGCGGAATTCGTAAGAGACAGTGCCCTTATCGACGAGCGCCTTCAGCTCGGTTTTCGATTTTTCTGAAAATTCAGCACAGTGAGAGCAGCTCAGCGCGCCATATTCAATCAGCTTTACGGGCGCGTTGGGGTTGCCCATCCTCATGCCGCCATCGGGCGTTACGGCTGTGGTGTCAGACCATTTGGTGCCCGCGGGTGCCGCAATGGGGGAGGCCCCGGATGCGCTGGAACTGCCCGCCCCTGATTTACCACCACAAGCGGTCAACAGCATCAGGGCGGACGTTGCGATCAATAGTTTTTTCATAAGCCTGTCCTTTAGCGGGCGTTTAAAGCGGTGCGCAGCGCGGCTTCCAAGTCTTCCCAAGTTGAAGAGCGGGGGCCAGGCTGATCGTTAATCAAGAAGCTCGGTGTTGCATTGATATTGCGATTGTCCACCGCATCCTTGGTCATGGCAAGTAGCGTTTTGTTCATCTGATCTGAAGCCAGGCAGGCATTGGCCTGCGCGGGTGCAACGCCGCGGGCTTGCGCCATTTGTAACAGGCCCGACCCCTTGGCGAGGGTCTGCAATTGGCGCACCATCGGCATGGATTTCCACTGGGCTTCTTGCCGAATGACAACAACCTGACCTTCGGCCACCCAAACTTCCTGCCGGGCCAACATATCCTCGGTTAAGCTAAAGACGCGGGATGGCCCACCACAGCGCGCCAACAGCGCAGCTGTAAGATCAAATTGGTCGCGGATCAGATTGCGCAGCTCAAGCGCCACCAGGCCTTTGGCAATGTAATCGCGCTTCAGCGGGCCATAGGCTTCTTCCGCAAAATGTGCGCAATGGCTGCACGTATAGCTTAGATATTCCACCAACCGCACTTTGGCGCGCGGATTGCCCAACACAAAGGCTCCCTTGGGCGTAATGGTCACCATCTTGGCATAGTTGGGGGCAGACGCGACCGGGCGTGTCTGCGCAGCAATGGGCGCCGCTAAAGCGAGCGATGCCGCAATCCACAAAATAAGGCTGGTGAAACGAGAAATCATCGAACTTTCCCCAATACAGGCATGCCCTCGGGCGCGCTCGCAACGCCTTGTGCCAGCGATGTGAGCACGGCGCGCAATTCGGGATCGGCAATTTCCCGAAGCGAATCCCCCAACTCAGCCGGAATGGGCCGCAAGTCGGGTTTTTTGCGCTGCGGTTTGGCTTCCGCAATGTCGCCCGCCCGCATCACAATGCGCGCAACAGCAGCATAGCCAAAAAAGCGATTCACCCGCTCAATAATGATGGGCTGTACATGCTGCATCATCGGGCCAAAGGCGCGCCCGACAACCAGCGTCAATGTGCCATCTGATTTTTTGCCTTGCGGAAAACGGATCGATTCGGGCGCTGAGACATTGGCATATTTCTCGCCCACAATTTCCCGCCAGCGGCTTACAATTGAGGATTGTATAAAACCAAAGCGCTTAAAGGCCGCCTGTCCAACGCTGGGCACAAGTTCTGCCACGCTTTTGGCAGGGCCGCCGCGCGGCCGCTCACCCCATCCAGAAGGCTGCTTGTCTTTTGCCATGAGCGCCCCCATGCCAGACCGCGTGATGTCCGTCGAGATGCAGCCCCATATTACCAACAAGATTCTGGCGCATTATGACGCGCATGCGCGTCTGTTGCCGTGGCGCAGCCCACCGGGGACACCCGCCCCTGACCCTTATCGCGTTTGGCTGTCTGAGGTCATGCTGCAGCAAACCACTGTTGCAGCAGTCAAAGACTATTTTGCGCACTTCACCACGCGCTGGCCCAGTGTCGATGCCTTGGCGGCTGCCGAGGATGCCGATGTTATGGCTGCTTGGGCGGGGCTGGGCTATTATGCACGGGCGCGCAATCTTTTGGCGTGCGCGCGCGTGGTGGCGCGCGACTTGGGCGGGCGCTTTCCAGAGGAAGAGAGCGATCTTCGAAAATTGCCTGGCATTGGCCCTTATACTGCGGCTGCCATTGCGGCGATTGCGTTTGGAAAGCCAGCAGCCGTGATGGATGGAAATGTGGAGCGCGTCGTTGCGCGTCTCTATGCCATTGCCACGCCCTTGCCTGCGGCCAAGCCAGAAATTTACGCACAGGTCGCGCATCTGACTCCACCAGATCGTCCGGGCGATTTTGCGCAGGCGATGATGGATTTGGGTGCTACAATCTGCACCCCCCGCAAGCCGGCGTGCGGTATTTGTCCGGTCGCCGATGCGTGCCAGGGCCGGTTGGTGGCAGACCATTTTCCCGTAAAGGCCGCCAAGACATTGAAACCCCATCGACAGGGCCGCGCATGGTGGTTGCAAGCGCAGGACCATGTTTTTCTGATCCGCCGCCCCGAAAAAGGTTTGCTGGGGGGGATGCGCGCTTTGCCCAGCTGCAGCTGGCAGGGGGATGGCGAAACCCCTCCGGTTGATGGGGCTTGGCAGTCTTTGGGTGATGTGGGCCATGTCTTCACTCATTTTCGGCTCACGCTCGGCATTTATGGCCTGTGTTTGGTCGATCGACCCCAAATGGCGCTTTTAGGCGAGTGGTGGCCAATTGACCGGCTGGCCGAAGCGGGATTACCAACAGTGTTTAACAAGGCCGCTCAGGCCGCCCAAAAGGGGATGAGGATCAAATGACACTCGCACTTAATCGCCGCCATTTTTTGGGCGGATCGGCTGTTGCCGCAGGACTTGCGACTTTGCCCGCGCGTCTCTTGGCGGCGCAAAGCCCCGAGGCTTGGGCTGCGGCCCAGCAAAGTTTGCAAAGCTTTGTCGATAGTAAATATGTCCCGGGCGTTGTGGGCCTGATTGGCCGCGGCACCGAGGCCGCACATGTGTTAAAGGCCGGCACCTTGGCCTTCGACACCGCAACGCCGGTGGATGAGAATAGCCTCTTTCGTTGTTATTCGATGACCAAGCCCATCACGGGCATGGCGGCCATGATGCTGATCGAAGAAGGCAAGCTGAAGCTCGACCAGAATATTGCAGATTTTCTGCCCGGCTTTGCCAAGCCGCGCGTCTTGACCGAACCAGATACCAGCCTCGCCAGCCGCCCGGCGGCGCGGCCGATTACTGTGCGCAATTTGCTGACGCACACGGCCGGGTTGGGCTATACCATTGTGACCAAAGGGCCGCTGCTGCAGGCTTATGTTGAGCTGGGGCTGACGCCTGCAGCCGTTTCGCGCAAACAATTGCCGGGCCAACCTCCGGTCACCACGGCGCCGAGCTTGGCTGAATTTGCCAATCGTTTGGCGACGCTGCCGCTGATTGCTGATCCGGGCACGGTGTGGAGCTATTCTGTCAGCTTGGATTTGATGGGTCGCATTATTGAACTGGCCAGCGGTAAGCCCTTTGATGTGTTTTTGCGCGACCGGATTTTTGCGCCTTTGGGCATGACCAGCAGCTATTTCCAAGTCCCGCAAAGCGAAGCAAAGCGCCTGACGACCAATTATTTTGGCGCGTCTTTTGGCGCCTTCCCAATTGATCCGGGCAATGACAGCGTGTTTTTTGACAAGCCCGCTTTCCCCTTTGGTGGGGCAGGGCTTGTCAGCAGCCCGCGCGATTATGATCGCTTCTTGGCTATGCTGATGGGCGAAGGCGCGCTGGGCGATGTCCGCATTATGAAGCGCGAGACGGCGCAATTGGCCATGTCCAATTTGGTGCCGCAGGGCGCGCGGATGGAAAGTTTTGTTAAGGGACAGGGCTTTGGCGCTGGCGGTCGCGTGACCATTGGCCCGCGCGATACGGGAGAAGGGATCGGCACCTTTGGCTGGGGCGGTGCCGCCTCAACCATTGGTTGGGTGGACCGCACACGCGGCATCCGCGCCTCGGGTTGGTCGCAGATTATGACCATGGGGGATCAGCCCTTCACAACGGGCTTTGGCAAATCGGTGTACGCATAATGGCCCCGGGTTTTACAGGCTCACCGCTTGATCGGGTTGATCATCTGCGCACCGATGTTGAGGCCTTTACGGCCTTGCTTAATGATTGGCGCGGGCGCGTGCTGGGCTTGGAAGGGCTTGACCCTATGGTCTCGCCCGAAGGCCGGCTGGTTTGGAAAAGCATGGCGGATGTGTCGCTTGAGGTTGAGCTGATCTTGCTTGGCCTTCATGAAGATAAGCCACATTTTGTGCCGCTGACCGATGCCAAAGGTGGCCCGCCCAGATCGCCCGCCGTGTGGCGTGCATTGGCGACAATGCCGGCAGAAGATGCCGCTATTTATGGCACAGCGCGCAGTTTGATTGATTGGCATAATGGCCATCGTTATTGCGGGGCATGTGGCAGCACGACCAAAATATTTCGGGCCGGTTGGGGGCGCAAATGCGAGGGGTGCCATAAAGAACATTTCCCGCGGACAGACCCGGTGGTCATCATGTTGGCCGAATATCAGGGCAAAGTTCTGGTCGGTCGGCAATCCGCATGGCCGCAGGGCAATTATTCGGCTTTGGCTGGCTTTTTAGAGCCGGGTGAAAGCGTGGAAGAAGCTGTGCGGCGCGAGATTTTTGAAGAAGCGGGCATCCGCTGCGGCGCGGTGCGTTATGTCACCAGCCAGCCTTGGCCCTTTGGTGGATCACAACTGATGATGGCCTGCGTTGCCGAGGCGCTTGACGATCAGCTCAGCATTGACACCAAAGAGCTGGAAGATGCGCGCTGGGTAACAAAAGAAGAGGTGCAAGCCGCGCTGAGCGATGCGCCTGGCAAAAGCTTTAACGCGCCACCACCTTTTGCGATTGCCCACACCTTATTCCGCCGTTGGGTGGCAGAAATTTGATGTGCGCCTATCCGCGGGGACGGGCCTGCGGATAGGTTCCTAAAAGACGCAAGGAGCGTGAATAAAAGCTTAATTCTTCCAGCGCGCGGGCAACGGCCGGGTCATCGGGATGGCCCACAATATCAGCAAAAAATGTTGTGGCCGCAAAGCTTGCTCCGCGCTGATAGCTTTCAAGCTTCGTCATATTGACGCCATTGGTCGCAAAGCCGCC